>CAMBSR010000019.1 GCA_945870475.1 Phycisphaera mikurensis NBRC 102666 | reverse complement strand
GCAACGCGCAGAATTCGTGCTCGGGGCTCCGACGACACCGGTTTCGGGACCTTGTGCCCCGAACCGGCCCGGCGCGGCCTCAGCGCGACCCGAGCGGCGCGGGCGGCCCTTCGGCGCTGGTCATGGACTGCACCACGGCACGCGCGGTCTCGATGCCCCGGTCGAGGCGATCGAACACGCCCTGGTACCGGGCCACGGCGCCGCGGACCCGTGCGATGTCACCCGCTTCGACGGCCTCGGTGAGGAGCGGCAGCATGGTGGCCGCGTAGCCACTGTCCTTGTCGGCGGCGGCAAGCAGGCTGCGGAACCACGGGCGGCCCTCGAGGCCCGCATCCTCGAGCCACGCACGGTCGAGCGAGATGAGTGCGGCATCGATGCGCGCGCATGCCTCGCGCGCACGCGCGCTGCGGTTGGCGGCCACGGTGCCGAGCCACGGATGCGCGGAGGCGAGCGCGGCGTCGAGCTGCGCGCCCATCTCTGCGGCGCGGCCGGCACGTTCGATGAGCGGATCGATGAGCGCCGCCATGGCGGGATCCTTGGCACGCTCCTTCACGCGGCGGAGGAGACGCTGACCATCGACGCCGTGCCGCGCGGCGCTCAGCGGCACCACCGCCGAGTCGGCCATGGCGCAGGCCAGCGCATTGGTCATGCGCGTCACCATCAGGGCGGGCGCGTAGTCGTCGCCGACCACCGAGCGGTACCACGCAATGGTGTCGTAGTTGGAGTGGTAGCTGTTGCCCTCGGAACCGCCGCCGCCGAAGGAGGCGCTCGCGACGCCCACGTGGCAATTGAACGCCACGTGGTCGGATCCGCCGCCCAGCTCGCCGAACTGCGGGTCCTTGCGGCCACCGCCCGACATGCGGTCGTATACGGTCTCGTTCGCCGCGCCGCGCGCCTGCTGCACGCGGACGGTGGCGCCGAGAATGGCCTCGCGCAGGCTGGGAGAGCACGATGCACCGAAGTTCGGTCCCATGGAAGCCATGTCAAGGTTCACGTAGGCCACGGCGCCGCGCAGCAGGCGGTCACGGTGGCCTTCCACCCACTCGGTGCTGCCAATGATGCCGAACTCCTCGGCGCCCCACGCGGCGAAGACCACGGTGCGCGCGGGCCGATCGCCGGCACGGGCCGCCTCCGCGAAGCTGCGCGCGCACTCCATCAGGACGATCGTCCCGGCAAGCGGGTCGGCCGCGCCGAAGCACCATGCGTCGTGGTGGCAGCCGATGATCACGTACTCGTCGGGATTCACGGCGCCGGGGATCATGCCCACCACGTTTGCGGTGCGGCGAAGCTCACGATCCTGCACGACCTTCACGCGGACCTGCAGCGCGTCGCCGCCATCGAGGCGGTACTCGAACGGCAGGCCGCCCTTCCAGGCGGAGTCGGCGGGCACGGGCTTGCCCTGCATCCGGCGCACGATTTCCGCAGCGGCCGCGTAGCCGATGGGCTGCACGGGAATGCGCGGCAATCCCGAGGCCGCCATGTCGCGGCGCGGGCAGCCAGGCGTCGAAGGCTCGAACGGCGTGGTGGGGTCACCGGGCTGCTCGTTGGCGAGGATCGATCCGCGCTGCACGCAGGTGTCGTTGGCCCAGCCGCCCTCGGGCCACACCTTGCCCTTGGTGGTGCCGGAATCGGCGGGATCAGTGAAGATCACGAGCGCGGCGGCGCCTGCGTCCTCGGCGAACTTGGCCTTGTAGCCGCGGAAGTTGCCGCCGTAGCGGCAGAGCACCACCTTGCCGGCGCAGTCGATGCCCCACTCCTTCAGCTTGGCGAAGTCCGCCTTGGTGCCGTAGTTGGCGTAGACAACGCCGCCCGTCACGTCACCGGAGGCGCTGTAGGCGTTCCATCCGACCGTGAGGCCGGGATGCGCGGTGGCGGGATCTTCCGCCAGGTTGCGTTCCACCGTGGGCAGCGCGATCACGCCGCGGCGGCCGCCGGGTGCGGGCTGCGGCATGTCGGTTCCGCCGACGATCTCCACGAGCGCCTCGCTCGGCTGCGGAAGCGGCGCCTCGAACTCCTCCACGGTGGTGGAGAGGCCCATGGCGACGAATGCATCGCGGATGCGGGCGATCTCGCGCGCGTCGCCTTCGGTGCCGGCGATGTGCGGCTCGCTGCCGAGGAGTTCATGCCACGCGGCGATCGAGCGCGCGGTGGGCACTGCATTCAGGCGCTGCAGCGCGCGATCGACCGGAATGAACTGCGAATCGCGCGAGATCGGCGCAGGCGAAGCGGGCGCAGCGCCTGCTGCGAGTATCACCGAGACGATGGAGGCGGCGATGAGCACGGACGACGTCCCTACCGGGGAAACCTGCCCGGGTTGCCGGATGTCGCCGCGGTGGTCAATGCGCGGCAGGGGCGGACTTCGCCGCCTGCCCGAACACCGCCGGCCACGGGTTGCTGCCGTGGCAGGGGCGGCCGGTCCGTTCCACATAGTCCTGGTGGTAATCCTCTGCAGGCCAGAACTTGGCGCCTTCGACCACCTGGGTGACGATCGCCTTGCCGCCGAAGCTCTTCGAGGCGGCGAGCTCGGCGATGTACTCCTTGGCCGCCTTCGCCTGCTCGGGCGTGCTGCAGAAGATGGCAGAGCGGTACTGGTCGCCCACGTCCGGACCCTGGCGGTTGAGCTGCGTGGGGTCATGGATCATGAAGAACCCTTCCAGCAGCTGGCGGTAGGTGACCTTCGACGGGTCGAACGTCACCTTCACCACCTCCGCGTGGCCGGTGACGTGGTTGCACACGTCCTTGTAGGTGGGCGCGTTGGTGGTGCCGCCCATGTAGCCGCTCTCGGCGCTCGACACGCCGGGGCAGACCTGGAACCAGTGCTCGGTGCCCCAGAAGCAGCCGCCGGCGAAGTACGCGGTCATGGTGGTGGTGGTCATGGCGGGGTCCTTCTTCGACGGATCGGCGGCTGCGGATGCGGCGGCCTCGCCGCGCGCGAGGCCCGTCGGATCCTTGGTGAGCGTGTCGGCGGGCAGCGTGCCCTTGTCGTAGAACTTGAGCGAGGCGGAATTCAGGCAGTAACGCAGGCCGGTGGGCTTGGGGCCGTCCTCGAACACGTGGCCGAGGTGCGCGCCGCAGCGGGCGCAGTCGATCTCGTCGCGCACCATGCCGTGGCTGGTGTCGCGCTTGGTGCCCACGTGCACCGGGTCAACCGGCGCGTAGAAGCTGGGCCATCCGGTGCCGGAGTTGAACTTGTGCTCGCTCGAGAAGAGCGGCAGGCCGCACACGATGCACGCGTACGTGCCCTGCTTGTGGTTGTCCAGGAGGTTTCCGCAGAACGCGGCCTCGGTACCCGCATTCTGGGTGACGCGGTAGGACTCGGGCGAGAGCTTCGACGCGAGCTCCTTCACCACGGCCGGCGAGAGCGGGGTCATGTCGTAGCCGGACTGCGATCGGGCGGGAGCGGATGCGGGCTTGGTGTTCATGGCGGTGGAGCCCTGTTCGGGCGGGGCGCAGGCGATGAGGTTGATGCAGGCGAGCGCGGCAAGCAAGGAGATGGAAATGCGGTGCATGTTCATTGGCGACTCCGGGATGGAAGCGTAGGCCGCAACGGCCCGGCGTGCCCCGCGGCGCGTAGGCTCCGGCCATGGAGCACGAGGAAAGACGCGCATTCCTGGTACGGGCAGCCGCCCTGGCTGCCTGCGGGGCATCGCTGGCGGCCGCGGGTTCGGCCAGCGCGGACGGGGAATCTTCGCCGCCCGCCACGCCGCCCTCGCCCGGCGCTCCCCCCTCGCCCGAGGGCATCACGGCCGGAACGCTGGAGGAAGCGGAGAAGCTGGCAGGCATCCGGTTCACCGCCGCCGAACGCACGCAGATCCTGCGCACGGTGGGCGAGCTGCGCGCGCAGCTCTCGGGGCGCGTTGCGTCCGGCACGCTTCCCAACGAGCTCGCGCCGGCCGAGGCATTCCGCGCAGAGCTTCCCGGTATGCCGGTGCCGGCCGTCACCACTGACGGCGATCCGGCGGAGCTGCCGCTCTTCAAGATGTCATCGCAGGTGCCGGGGGATGACGCGCTTGCGTTTGCCGGCATCCCGCAACTGGCCGCGATGCTGCGCGCCACGCTCGTCACGAGCGAGCAGCTGACGAAGCTGGCGCTCGACCGCTTCGAGCGACTGAACCCGAAGCTCCTCTGCGCCATCACGGTGATGCGCGAGCAGGCGATCGCCCGCGCCCGTGCCATGGATGCGGAGCTTGCCGCCGGAAAGCCGCGTGGACCGCTGCACGGCATTCCCTACGCGGCGAAGGACCTCCTGGACACCGCCGGCGTGCGCACCACGTGGGGCGCGGAGCCGTGGAAGGACCGCGTGCCCACGAGCAACGCGTGGGTCATCGAGGCGCTCGACCGCGCCGGTGCGGTGCTCACGGCCAAGACCGCGGTCGGCGCACTTGCCTACGGGGACATCTGGTTCGGCGGCACCTGCCGCAACCCGTGGAATCCCGAGCAGGGCTCGAGCGGCTCGAGCGCGGGCAGCGCTTCGAGCGTGGCCGCGGGCATCGTGCCGTTCGCCATCGGCACGGAGACGCTCGGCTCGATCGTCAGCCCGTGCACGCGCTGCGGCGTGAGCGGGCTGCGCCCGACCTTCGGCCGCGTGCCGCGCACGGGATGCATGGCGCTGACCTGGTCGATGGACAAGATCGGCACCATCGCACGCAACGTGCAGGACTGCGGCATCGTGCTCGGCGCCATCAACGGCTTCGACCCGAAGGATGCCGGCAGCGTTGATCGTCCGTTCACGTGGTCGATGCGCCAGGACGCGCGCGGGCTGCGCGCCGGCTTCGTGCCGGCGTGGTTCGAAGGCGAGGCGGGCGCGAAGTACCGGCCAGTGCTCGACGCGCTGCGCGACGCCGGTGCAACGCTCGTGGAAGTTGCGCCGCCGAAGGTCGACGCCGGACCGCTCACGCTGCCGATCGTGGCGGAGGGCGCGGCGGCGTTCGAGGAAATCACGCGCAGCGGCAGCGACGACACGCTCTCCTGGCAGGTGGACGAGGCGTGGCCAAACACCTTCCGCCAGGCGTGGTTCATTCCCGCCATCGAGATGGTGCAGGCCTCGCGCCTGCGGCGCCGCGCGATGGAAACGATGCACGCGTGGTTCATGCAATTCGACGCCGTGGTGAGCCCGCCGTTCGCCGGTGATCTCCTGTTGCTCACCAACTCCTGCGGCCAGCCCTGCGCGGTGGCGCGCTGCGGCTTCGACGACCCGAGGACGCCGCGGACGGCCACGGTGATGTCACGGCTCTTCGACGAAGGCACGGCGCTCCGCGTCGCCGCCGCCATCGAGGCGCGCCTGGGGCAATGGGACCGGTTCCCGCCCACGTGATCGGCACCGCACTTCGCACGCATCGCACATGAACGCCTCGGCAACGGCACTCCTCGGCACACGCGCACTGGCATGCATCTTCGGCATGCAGGATGCCGCGCCGCCGGTGGCACCGCCGCCGCCGGCAAGCAAGCAGGACGTCGACCCGGACGAGGGCATGCGGCAGGGCCGGCCGGAGACGGAGGCAGAGCCGCTCGCCGGACCCTTCGCGCAGCAGCCAGGCTTCGCGCTGTTCCCGAAGGAACAGCCGAAGATGATGCCGTACCTGGCCACGGTCAACCTGTACGGCGACTCATGCATCCAGAAGGACGCGCTCATCAGCGGCGACCCGATCTCGCAGGCTGCCGAGGACGTGAAGAAGGCGATGGCCGGGTACGGCATCAACTACGTCATCTGGCAGTCCTACAACTTCGCGGCGATGACGCAGACGCTGCCCGGCAAGAAGGACGTCCTCAACTACTACTCGTTCGACTCCTACCTCACCTGGAACATCTTCCAGAGCAGCGAGCTCTCCGGAACGAGCGGCTGGCTGACCATCGGCGCAAGCGCGGGCGCCGGGCTCGGCTACGACGACGATGAACAGACGGCGCAGAAGAACATGGGGGTCATCGGCTTTCCGCTCGGCAGCGACGTGGGGCAGCAGGCGTACATCTATCAACTCGCCTGGCAGCAGTCGTTCCTGGACGGACAGCTGGTGGTGACCGCGGGCATGCTGGACCTGGAGACGTACATGGACCTCAATGAGTACGCCAACAACCAGTACAACCAGCTCATCAACTACGAGTTCATCAACCCGGCCACGCTCCCGTGGTCCTACGGTGCGATGGGCGCCCTGGTCCAGTGGCAGCCGGTGGACTGGTTCTATGCCATGCTCGGCAGCGCCGCGAACAACACCAAGGATGGCCAGAGCCCATTCAAGGACCTCTCGTTCGACGACTGGACCACCACGGCCGAGTTCGGGCTGATCACCGAGGACATGCTCGGGCTCGGCAAGGCCGTGTACCGGGTGTTGCCCTTCTACGGCACCGCCAAGGGCGTCTCGGGCGGCGGAGTGCTCTTCAACATGGAGCAGCAGCTGGGGAGGAACAGCCCAGCAGGGCTGTTCCTGCGCGCCGGCACCACCAACAACGCGCTCGGCGCCGTCCAGGGCGCCACCACCAGCGTGGCGGGCGGCGTGGTGCTGAACGGGCCGTCGGAATGGACGCTCCTCAAGACGCAGCAGGCGTACTTCGCCGCAGGCTTCTACTGGCTCGAGGCGCCGTACGAGGCGGTGGCACACCAGAACGAATACGGCCTGGAGGTCAGCTACGTGTTCCAGCTCACCGAGACCATGACGCTGCAGCCCGACATCCAGGTGATCTTCGACCCGGCCAACAACACGCAATCGGACGCGGTGGCTATGTTCACGTTGCAGGTGGTGTACACGTGGTGACGCGCACCTCGGCGGTGAACGCCGACTGCGGGTCGTAACGCTCGCCGAGCACGCGCTCGATGGTTTCCTTGCTGCGCGGCGCGCGGCCCGAGAAGAGTTCCTTCCCGCCCTGCGTCACGCGCACATCCTTGTCGAGGTCGAGCATCGAGTCGTCGAGGCGGATCCGGAGATTGACGCCTGCAGGCGCCTCGAGGATGCGGATCTCCTGCCCCTGCCGCTCCGCCACGATGCGCTGCCCCGCCTTCGGTTCGTCGACCGCCAGCCAGTAGAAGCGCGGGCGCGTCACGTCGTCCTGCAGCCAGACCACCTTCGCCGGGCGCGGATCGCGCACGTAGCCCGCCATCCACGGAACGGCCGAGGCGTCCTCGCGATCCATCCAGTGGCCCTTGCCGGCGTGGATCGCCACGTGGTGGACATAGGCGCCGGGGTCGGCCGCGGCCAGCGCATCAAGCTGCGCGCCCCACGCGGCAGCCACCTTGTTGCGGTCGAACGCGCCATCCTCGGCACCCATGTGGATGGCGAACGGGAGGTTGCGAAGCCCATCGGGGCGCGCATCATTGGGGTGCCCCGCCATCATCGATGCCGCTGCGAGCCGGTCGGCCATGCGCGGCGCAAGCTGGTAGACGCCGTCGCCGCCCGCGCTGTAGCCCATGAGGTAGACGCGGTTCGGATCGACGCGCTCGCAGATGACCAGGTCCTCGATGAGTCGCTCGAAGCAGCGGTCCACCGGCGCCTGGTGCCAGAGGTTCCACTCGTTGCTCGGCGCGCGCGGTGCGACGTAGATGCCTTCCTTCGGCTGGTACAGGCGCTTCTGGTTGTCCCATTGCTGGTCGTTCACCTTGGCGGGGGCGCCGCCGCCGCCGTGCATCGAGATCCACAGCGAGCGCGTGCCGTCCTTCGACTTCTCGCCGTACTGCGCTGCCCAGATGGGCATGCGCGCGCCGTCCACCGCAATGACGCCGGACTTCAATTCCGCGGCGCGCTCGGCACGTGACCTGTCGGCAATGGTGCGGAGCGCTGCCTTCACTGCGGCGTCCGCGTCGGCGCGGGAGAGCGGAGCGGTGCCGCCGGACGGGCCATCGCCGCCGGCAGCAAGGATCATGGCGGCAGCGAATGCGCACGGAGCGAAGGGCATCATGGGTTTGAGCGTACCGGGGGATGCAGGTGCGATCGGCTCACGCCCGTCGCGATGCTTCCCACGCTTCCGCGCCGCGGGCGGAACTCTGCACCGGCGGATCGAGCGCGGGGTTCACGGGACGTGCGACAAGCTCGGCAGCAAGCCCCGCGTCGCCCCGCGCACGTGCCACCGCGGCGGCCATCCGCAGCGCAGCGCCGTGGCCCGGCCCGAACTGCAGCGCGATCCCCAGGCTGGTGGCCGCGTGCTCCAGTTCCCCGCCCCAGGCGAGTGCCGCTCCGAGCAGGTAGTGCGCCTCGGGAATGGCCATGGCGCGTTCGGTGGCGTCCATCGCGTGCTCGCCCGATACCTCGAAGTCACCGAGCTCGAGCGCGGCACGCGCCGCCGCCACGTGCGGCTCCGGGGCCGCTGGTGCATGGGCGATCGCCCGCGCAGCGTGCGCCGCCGATTCGGGCCATCGCCCGACCAACGCGCAGAGGTCGGCGAGCGTCCGCGCATGCGCCGCGTCCGATCCCATGGTGGCCTCTGCGGCATCGAGCGCCGCAAGCGCCTCGATGCGCCTGCCGAGCGCGAGAAGCACCGGCACGCGCAGCGCAAGCGGCTCGTCCGCCGTGGGCGCCAGTGCCTGCCATCGGTCAATCGAGGCCATGCACGCCTCATGCTCGCCCGCCATGAATTCGCATTGCGCAAGCACCGAGCGGTGGCGAACGTCGCTCGGCAACTCCTCGGCCAGCGCGCGCAGGAGCGGCACGGCCTTCTCGGGGCGCGCGGTGGTCATGCACGCAACGGCCAGGTTGAAGTTGCTCTCGCGGCGCACCAGTTCGAGCAGCCGCTGCTGGTCCGCGCCGGTGTCCGCCATATAGCCAAGATCGATGAGCTGCCGCAGCGCATCGGCCGCCTCGAAGGGGTCCTGGCGCATCTCCGGCGGATGCAGGCCTGCATCGCCAGGCTCCGTGTCCCAGCTGGGCACCGTCTGCACGGGCACCGGCGATGCGAATGCCTCGCTGACGACGCGGCCATCCATGTCCAGGCCCACCGGAAGCCCAAGTGCGGCGAGCGCGGTGGGAGCGATGTCGAGCAACGTGGGCGCGCCGATCCGTTCGCCGGCGCGGAACCCCGGCCCGGAGAACACTGCCACGCCGAACTGCCGGTGCCACCGGCTCTCGAGCGCCGCGCGCTCCTCCTTGGTGACGTCCAGGATCACCGGTCGGTCGGCACCGGAGTGGAAGCCGTGGTCGGAGACCAGGATCACCGAGACTCCTTCGCCGCACACGGCGAGCAGCTCGCCAAGCAGGCGGTCGTGCGCCCGGTACACGCAGTCCATCACATCGCCGTAGACGCGCAGGTCCGCCGCCTTCACGTGCGGCATGCGCGGCGCACGGTATTCCATGAAATGGTGGCCGATGGTGTCGATGGTGTCGTGGAACACCATGGCGCAGTCCCACGCATCGCCGCGCAGCGCTTCGAGCGCCGCACCGTGGAGCGAGCGCATCCGGGCGAATTCCTTGGCAAGCGTTGCGGGCCGGGTATCGCCGCGCGAGGCCTGCGCAATGTTCGGCAGCAGCTCGCGCAGTGCATCGCGGCCGATGTCCGCGGTACGAACGCGCGCCGCCGCAATGCGCGCCGCGCGTTCCGTGCCGCCCTCGCCTGCCGCGTGCACCAGGCCGTCAATCACCGGCCACAGCGTCCCGGCTGCCTGGGGCATCTGCTCCATCAGCAGGTTGCTCACGCACGTGCCGTTGATGGGCTCGGCCGGGTGCGATGCGTACCAGCCCACCACCTTCACGCGCAGCGCGCGCTGCGTGAGGATGTTCCAGAGCGCCTTGGTCCGGCGCGTGGTGCTCGACGTGACACGCACGCCCTCGCCGGACGGGTTCGGCTCGACGAAGTTCAGGATGCCGTGCTTGTCGGCCGTCTTCCCCGTGGCAATGGTGGACCACAGGATCGGCGAGAGCTTCGGTTCCAGCGTGCGCAGGTCGGCGCGGGTGCCGGCCGCCAGCAGGCGCGCCAGGTTCGGCATCTGCCCGCGCGCCAGCAGCGGGTCGATCACCTGCCAGTCGGCGGCGTCCCAACCGAGGATCAAGAGGCGCTGCACAGGTGCGGGCATGCGGCGAGCATCCTAAGGAAGGCGTGGGAAACATGCAGCCACCAGGCCATCAAACGCACAGGGGCAGTCCAGTTGGACTGCCCCTGCGGAAGTGTCAAGAAGCGTGTCGAGCCGTTCAGCGACGACGGCGCTTGCCGGCGAGGCCAGCGACGCCGAGGAGCGCGAGCGCGCCCGGAGCGGGAACCGCGCCAGCTTGGATCGACGCGCCAGCGACGCTCTCGTAACCGAAGTCAACCACCGTGCGGGTGACCAGGTTGCCCGTCGCGGGCTGCGAGCCCATCAGGAAGCGCATCCAGCCGTAGTGGGTGGTACCGGCCGACGACACGAAGCGGAAGCCAACGATGTTGTTGGAGGCGTACTGCCACTGGCCAGCGCCGGAACCGAAGACGATGGTCGCGGTGGCCGAGCTGAAGTTGCTCGACGCGCCGATGAGCGTGCCTGCCGAGAGGTTGATCGCCGAGCCGGTACCGGCCGCGGCCGACACCATGCCGCCGCCGGTCGGGCTGAAGAAGTTCATGCCGCTGCCGGTCGACGCGCGATAGGGGTTGACGTCCCAGCCCGGAACGCCGGAGCCCGGGCCGTTGGTCAGCTGGTTGGTCTGGACGTTGATGTACGTGCCATCGAGGTCGATGGCGCAGCTGAAGTTCACGATGCCGCTGTAGACGACGGCGGCGTTTGCAGCGGCGGTGGCGCCCAAGGCGACAGCGGCAGCAACAAGGACGTGCTTCTCAAAGCGATTCGAAAGACGCATGGAATGTCCAATCTTTGGAAAGGGAAACGGGAAACTGTTCTCAGCCCAAACGCGCAGGGGAACAACACGTTTGGCGCCTACTGCCCCACGGCAGGTGACGCCCGCAGCGGGAACTGGCGGGCAACGAGCAAATGACAAGAAATCTGAAGAGTGGAAGCAAAGTTGTGGAATTTCATATCCCCCTTCTCCCCCCTCCCCCCTCCCCTCGTGCTTGCCCGGCGACTCCGACGTAAATCGATATGTTTAAGCCGCTTACGTCTAGGGCGCGGCGGTGATCACGCGTTTGAGATCGGAACCCATGCCGATCAAGCTCGCAGGACCTGAAAGAAACAGAAGCAGCCCGTGAAGGCTGCCCCTGTAGGCGTGTAGCGAAAACTCAGTGGGCCGGGCGGGTCGCCCAGACCGTCAGCGACGACGGCGCGAGCGGCCGAGGCCGCAGAGGCCGGCCATGGCGAGCACGCCAGGGGCGGGGGCGACGATCACGCCGACACCCGGCACCGTCTCGTACTCCAGGTAGTTGAGCGTGCGCACGTTTGCGGTGGCACCAACGGTCATCTTGCCGACTCCGTAGTGGACGAAGCCATCGCCGGCGATGAACTTGAAGCCGAAGTAATTCACGGCATTCAGGAACCACGCGCCACCGGTCGTGGGGCCGCCGCCGGCAAAGGTGGCCGGTGTTGCGCCGTCCGCACTCGTCGTGAAGAACGCCGAAGCCGACACCAGGGTGCCTTCAGGCAGGTTTGCTACCGGCAGGTAGAACGGCGCGGCGCCGGACTGGACGCCGGCGCCGGTTGCCAAGTAGAAGACGATCGACGGTGTGGACGAATTGGAGTAGATCTGCAGATCCCAGCCGGCCACGTTGCTCGTGCCGGAGGTGCGCGCGCTCACGTTGAAGAACAGGCCCGTGGTGTTCGCAGGGATGGACAGGTTGCAGTCCCAGCGCGAGACCGCGGCCTTGGCGTTCCCCGCGAACGAGACGGCCGCGCAGACCGCGAACGCAGTGTGGCTGAAGAGCCGATTGCAAATAGACATCTTTCCCTTTCCCTTCGGAGTATTCCCAACCGATTCAGTCGGCGCCCGATACGAACGCCGCCCCTTTGACTGAGCGGAAGTATGCCGCCGATTTGCGAGCGAGCAACTGAATGTTGCAGGATTCGCGGAATCAGTGCGCCCGATCAATGAAAATAGCGCCTGTGCCTGAAGACGAGCCCCCAGCGAGCTCCCCCGAGGAGATCGGACGGCGTGGCAAAGACAACAGGAGCAGCCCGTGAAGGCTGCCCCTGTAGGCGTGTAGCGGAAACTCAGTGGGCCGGGCGGGTCGCCCAGACCGTCAGCGACGACGGCGCGAGCGGCCGAGGCCGCAGAGGCCGGCCATGGCGAGCACGCCAGGGGCGGGGGCCACGATCACGCCGACACCCGGCACCGTCTCGTACTCCAGGTAGTTCAGCGTGCGCGTGTTGGCGTTGGCACCGACGGTCATCTTGCCGGAACCGTAGTGGACGGCACCATCGCCACCGATGAACTTGAAGCCGAAGTAGTTCACGGCATTCACGTACCAGACGCCGCCGGTCGTCAGACTGCCGTTGGCGAAGGTGGTGGGCGTTGCGCCATCGACAATCGTCGTGAAGAACGACGAGCCCGACACCGTGGCACCACCGGGCAGGTTCGCTGCGGGCAGGTAGAACGGCGAAGGGCCTGCCTGGACGCCGGCGCCAGTGGCGTAGTAGAAGACGATCGACGGGCTGGCTGTGTTGGAGTAGATCTGCAGGTCCCAGCCCGTCACGCCGGACGTACCGTAAGTACGCGCATCAACCTTCAGGAAGTACCCCGTGGTGTTGGCCGGAATGGACAGGTTGCAGTCCCAGCGGGAGACCGCCGCGCTGGCGACCCCGGAGAATGCCACGGCCGCGGAAACCGCGAGCACCGTGTGGCGAGACAGCCGATTGCAAATAGACATCTTTCCCTTTCCCTTCTGAGTTTTCCCAACCGAGTCAGTCTTGCGTTACGAGCTCACGCTTGGCTCTTCGGCAGGTGGCGCCCCTATGGGAACGCCGCCCTTTCGACTCGTGCTGAAGGTGCCCCGGATTTGCGCGCGCGCAAACAACGCGAGCAAGATTCTTGCATTGATGCTGTTTCCGCAAGGAACATGGCCCTAGCGACCTATAAACACGGCCTTGCAATCGGCCAAATCGCCCCCCTGTCGGTGTCACGGGACGAAGGAATACTGTTACCGCCCCACCGGGCACGTAGATTCGACACCACCGGAGCCGAAATGCCCACCACCGCCGCCTGCACCGCCCTTGCCCCCGTCCTTGCCATGCTCGCAGCCCACCACGCACCGCCAGTCCCGGAAATCCAGCCCGTTCCCTCGCCTGCGCAGCACGCCTGGCAGGACATGGAGCTCACGGGATTCATCCACTTCGGCCCCAACACCTTCACCGACCGCGAGTGGGGCCACGGCGACGAGCCCGCCACGGCATTCGCTCCGACCGCGCTCGACGCGCGCCAGTGGGTGCGCGTGATGAAGGATGCCGGCATCACCGGGGTGGTGATCACCGCCAAGCACCACGACGGCTTCTGCAACTGGCCCACCGCCATGAGCACGCACTCGGTGAAGTCGAGCCCCTGGAAGAACGGCAGCGGCGACGTGCTGCGCGAACTGAGTGATGCATGCCGCGAGGGCGGCCTCAAGTTCGGCGTGTACCTCTCGCCGTGGGATCGGAACAACCCGGCCTACGGAACCGGCGAGGCATACAACGAGTACTTCCGCAAGCAGCTCCGCGAAGTGCTCACGAACTACGGCCCCGTGCACGAGGTCTGGTTCGACGGCGCATGCGGCGAAGGCCCCAACGGCAAGAAGCAGGTCTACGACTTCCCGAGTTTCGAGCGCACCGTGCGCGAATGCCAGCCGAACGCTGTGATCTTCAGCGACGTGGGCCCCGACGTGCGCTGGGTGGGCAACGAGAACGGCTGGGCCGGTGAGACCAACTGGGCCATGCTGAAGGCGAAGGGCCACGGCCGCGGCGCGGACAACCCGCCGAGCACCACGAGCCTGAACGAAGGCGACGAGGACGGCGAGGCGTGGATCCCCGCCGAATGCGACGTGAGCATCCGTCCGGGCTGGTTCTATCACGCGCACGAGGACGACAAGGTCAAGACGCCCGAGCAGCTCTTCGACCTGTGGGAACGGAGCGTGGGGCACAACGCGAACCTGCACCTCAACTTCCCGGTGGACCGTCGCGGGCTCATTCACGAGAATGACACGAAGGCGGTGCTTGGACTGCGAAAGCTGATCGATGCCGCGTACGGGCCGGGGACGGACCTGGCGCGTGGGTGCACGGTCGGCGTCACGAACATGCGTGGCGACACGCCACGTGCGGCCAGCGAGCCGCTCGTCGAGTCGACGTTCAGCGGGGTGAACGCGGTGGATGGCGATCCCGCGACGTTCTGGGGCACCGATGACGGCGTGCGCGCGGCGAGCATCGAGGTGGAGCTCGACCCGAACGCGGCATGGGACCGGGTGGTGCTGGCGGAGCCCATCAAGTTCGGCCAGCGAATCCGGAAGTTCCGCATCAGCGTCCCGGCAGGCACCGGCACCAGCAACAACGCGCGCGACTGGCGCGTGCTGGCCGAAGGCACCACGGTGGGGCACAAGCGGATCGTGCGCGTGCCGGTGACCGCGGCGCCGCGGGTGCGCGTGGAGATCCTGGATGCACGGGCGTGCCCGTTGCTCTCGGCGCTCGAGGTGCATGCGACGGCGGCGGCGAAGGCTGACGAGCAGGCGGGCACGCAGGCGGGCGCGGTGGCCGCACCGCCGGCACCTGCTGCCAAGTGAACGCGTAGCCTCCGCAGCCATGCAGGTCCCGGCACGGATCGACAACTGGATCGACGGTTCATCGCGCCCGGCGCGCAGCGGCAGCGTCATGGACGTGGTGGACCCGGCAACGGGCGCGCGTGTGTGCAGCATGGCTGCCGCAGGCGCGGCGGACGTGGCGGACGCGCAGGCCGCGGCCGCACGCGCGTTCGTGGCGTGGGGTGCCCGCCCGGCGGCGGAGCGAGCGGAGCTCCTTGACCGGCTCGCGGACCTGGTGGAACGGAACCTGGAAAGGCTCGCCACGCTCGAGAGCATCGACAGCGGCAAGCCGCTCGCGTTGGCGCGCAGCGTGGACATTCCGCGTGCGGCGTCCAATCTGCGCTTCTTTGCCGAGGCGGTGCGCGCATGGCAGCCCGACGAGGAGTATCGCACCGCGCACGCGCATTCGCGCGTCATTCGCCGACCGGCGGGCGTGGCCGGGTGCATCAGCCCGTGGAACCTGCCGCTCTACCTGTTCACGTGGAAGATTGCGCCCGCGCTTGCGGCCGGATGCACGGTGGTGGCGAAGCCGAGCGAGGAGACGCCGATGACCGCGGCGGCGCTCGGCGAGCTGAGCGCGGAAGCCGGCTTCCCCGCCGGCGTGCTGAACGTGGTGCATGGCCGCGGGCCCGAGTGCGGCGCGGCGGTCGTGGCGCATCCCAGCATACCGGTGATCACGTTCACGGGCGGCACCGAGACGGGCGCGCGGATCATGCAGACGGCCGGGCCGATGTTCAAGCGGGTGGCGCTTGAACTCGGTGGCAAGAATCCGACGATCGTGTTCGAGGATGCGGACTTCGAGGCCGCGCTTTCCGGCGCCGTGCGCGCGGGGTTCCAGAACCAGGGGCAGATCTGCCTCTGCGGCAGTCGCGTGCTGGTGCAGCGCGGGATCTACGAGCGCTTCCGCGATGCGTTCGTCGAGCGCGTGCGCGCGCTGCGCGTGGGCGATCCGCTGGAAGCGGGCACCGAGCAGGGATCGCTCGTCTCGCAGGCGCATCAGACCAAGGTGTCGGCGGCGGTGGAGCGGGCGCGTGCGGAGGGCGGGCGCGTGCTGTGCGGCGGGCGGGCGCCGGACGCCGCAGCGCTGCCGGAGCGTGTGCGCGGCGGTGCGTACTGGCTGCCGACGGTGATCGATGGGCTGCCGATGGGATGCGCGACGAACCAGGAAGAGATCTTCGGCCCGGTGGTGACCATCCAGCCGTTCGACGATGATCGCGAGGCGGTGGCACTGGCGAACCAGAGCACCTTCGGGCTGGCTGCCAACGTGTGGACCGGAAGCCACGCGCGAGGCATGGCCGTTGCGGAGCGGCTCGAGTTCGGCATCGTCTGGATCAACGCCTGGCTGCTGCGCGACCTGCGGGTGCCTTTCGGCGGTGTCAAGCGTTCCGGCGTGGGGCGCGAGGGCGGCGACGAGGCGCTACGGTTCTTCACGGAGCCGAAGTCCGTGACGTGGCCGGCGTGAGCGTTGCGCCGCGGCGCGAGGGGTAGCATCCGCGCGCCATGAGCGAAGTGATCTCCAACCGTGCGCCTGAACCCGTTGGCCCGTATCCGCATGCGCGGCGCGTGGGCAACCTGCTCTTCCTCTCCGGCGTCGGTCCGCGCGTGCGCGGTTCGAAGGAGATCCCGGGCGTGACCCTCGCGGCGGACGGCACCGTGGCGGCCTACGACATCGAGCTGCAGTGCCGCAACTGCTTCGCCAACTGCCGCGCGGTGGTGGAGGACGCGGGCGCGCGCTGGGAGGACGTGGTGGACGTGACCGTCTACCTCACGGACATTCGCCGCGACTTTGCCGCGTACAACCGCATCTACGCGGAGCACTTTGCCGGACCGGGAAACCCGAATCCGGCGCGCACGACGCTTGGCATCAGCGCGCTGCCGACGCCGATCGCGGTGGAGGTGAAGGCCGTGGTCGCGTTGAAGTGAGTAAATAGGTGCCGTGTTAATGCGGCACCTATTTCGAAATAGGTGCCGCATTAACACGGCACCAATTTAGGGGGTGCGCAGGATGGCGCGGATCGGGCTTGCGTCCGCGCCCTCGATGCGCAGCGGGAGCGCGATGAGCTCGTAGCGCCCTTCCGGGACGCCCTCGAGCACCACGCCCTCGATGATCGACATGTCGTGCGCGAAGAACGCGGCGTGCGCCGGCAGGTCCTTGCTGTCCGCCGAATCCACGCTCGGTGTGTCGATGGCAACCAGGCGCACGCCACGCGTGTCAAGCCAGGCGACGGCCGCGGGGTCGATCGAGGCGAAATCGGCGTTCCAGCGCTCGGTGTCGGGATACGACCCCGTGGCGATGACGATGCGCTCCGTGCCGAACGGCACGCGGCC
>CAMBSR010000018.1 GCA_945870475.1 Phycisphaera mikurensis NBRC 102666 | reverse complement strand
TGCCAGCATCAGGTTGCGCATGGACTTCGGATCCGGCGGTTCCGGCTGCGTGATGGTCACGGCGCGCTCGCGCAGCGTTGCCGCCTCGGAGGCGAGCGTCTTGTCGAGGTTCTGCACACCGGCACCGGCCACGGGCAGGCCATCGAGCCGGCCGCTCCAGGCAAACGGATCGCTGCCGGGAAGCCGGAATCGCGCTGGTTTGGCAGCGACTTCGAGCACGCGGTCCGCGGCGCGGTAGTTGGCGCCGTCCAGCGCAGGCGTCGACGCGGCGAGCGAGGGCATGGCCGTGCTGGCATTCGCCGCCGTCGCCAGCGCACCCCGGCGCTGCGCCACCAGCGACTCGGCGCGAAGCGCGAATGCGCGCGGGTCGGTCATGGAACGCGCCGGAACCCAGCCAGACAAGGACCCCGCCGTGACATGGAGCCACGTGGGGATCATCTCGCCGGGCGTGGCCTCGTTCATGAGCGCATCGGTGGGGACGCGAATGAACTGCGACTTGATGTCGACCGAGAGAGCCCCGCCCTGCGGGACGCGAGCGATCGGCCTCGAAGACGCATCCGGGGATTCAAAGATCACCGTGAACACCGATCCGGCCTGGAGGACGATGGGCGGCTCCACGTGCTGGTCAGCCACATGCAGGACACGGGCGGCATTGCGCGCGGCGGATGAACGGTCGGTCACCGGCACGAACTGGTCGCTCGACCAGTGGTCGACCGTGTCCGACACCGAGCGCTCCGAACTGCAACCGGAGCTGGCAGCGAACGCGGCCGAAAGGAACGCGGTCAGAGAGGCGGAACGCACGAGGGCGGCGGTGGAGCGCGGCATGGAAGTCCTTCGGCAGCCTACGGAAGGCGGGCGACGAGACACTATCGCCGCCAAATACTTGCAAACGGTAAAGGCACGGCGGCGCTTCGGGCGGGGGTCGCCGTCCGATGTTACTTCCGATAACCAATTTCGCGAAGCGTCAACGCGTGATCTTCCCGTGAGTAACGCCCAACTCCCGCGCCGCCGATGCTTGCCCCACGTCCCATCCGGGATATGTTCAGCCTGCCTTCAGTGCGGCAGGCCTTTCCCCCTCGTACGGGGGGTCAGACGCCGTTCGTATGCACGCGAACGGTCCGCGTCACAAACGTTCCAGGAGCATCTCCAGACATGTCCTTCCTCAAGAGCACGATCGCCCTCGCCGTGGCCGCCTGCTGCGCCAGCGCCGCCCAGGCCCAGTTGGATCCGCCGGTCTTCACGTCCGGCGCAGAGACCAGCAGCCGATTCAACGTCAACGCAACGTCCACCACCTACCCCGCGGGTCGCCCCGACGCCACGGCGTACGCGCCCGTCTACGTGACTGCCAACGGCGGCAGCCAGCTGCGAGTCAACCAGCTCGGGGTCGGCATCCGCCGCGTCGGCACCACCGCAGCGCCGGCACCGGCAGTCACCGTGGAAGTGACCCTCGCCGAGATGACCTTCGACGGCATCAACTACGGCCTCGGCAACACCGTCGCCACGTTCACGCAGAACCTGGCTGCATCCACCACGTCCTTCACGCAGACCGTGCAGCGCAGCTGGGGTGACGCCAATCCCGCGCTCCGCCCGGTGGTCAACCTCGAGACGCTCTCCAACGGCGCCAACGGCTACGGCGGCCTCTGGGTCGGCGTGCGCTTCACGGGTGCGAACTCCGGCAACAGCGCCAACGGCTGGCGAGTTGCGATCGAGCCCGCGCTCGGTCGCTCCGTCAACACTTTCGGCATCAACGATCCGGCCAACACCGGTTGGGGCCCGAACTTCTTCCTGGGCACCACCACCGGCACCGACAGCGTGGTTCGCGACAACATGGCGCGCTTCGTGGTGAACGTGAACGGCCTGGTCACCAACGCGGGCACCGCGCCGGCGGGCATGGTGTACGGACGCCTCTTCGAGACGACCACCTACTGGAAGCCCACGGACAACGCCGACGGCGTTGGTTCGCGCTGGTTCTACAACAGCGTCTTCGCCACGGCCAACGTGGGCGACGCGCTGACACCCAGCAAGGTCACGTTCGGTCTGTATCGCGGCGGCAGCATCGCGGTCCCGGCACCGGCGGTCGGCGTCGAGCTGGCGCTCGTGAAGATGAACTGGGACGGCACGGCGTACACGCCGGGCGACGTGGTTGCCACCCAGGTGTTCAACATGCCCGAGTCCACCACGGCGAAGACCGACCGCATCGACTGGACCTTCGCCAACCCGGCGACGGCCCCGGTGGTTGCGCTGAACACCGACAACACCGGCAACCCGGGCATCGGCGGCATGTACGTCGCGGCACGCCTGCTCGGTGACTCCTCGACGCTCGCCGGCAACAACGGCGCGCGCCTGGTGTACCTGCCCGGCATCGGTGCCTCGTTCAACAGCTTCGGCATGTACGACAGCACTTCGGGCAGCCCGGTGTTCGCCAACTACACCTTCGGCCAGTACAACTGGACCTTCACCAACACCGCCGGTGCCACGGTGTACTACGTGAAGCCCTCGCGCTTCCTGGTGGAAGCCTCGGGCGTGGTCGGTCCGGCTGCCCCGCCGCCGCCCGCGTGCCCGGCTGACCTCAACCAGGACGGCTTCGTGAACGGCGCCGACCTTGGCTCGATGCTCGGCTCGTGGGGATCGTGCGCCGCCACCCCGTGCCCGGCCGACCTCAACAGCGACGGTGTCATCAACGGCGCCGACCTCGGCGGGATGCTCGGTTCGTGGGGCGCCTGCCCGCAGTAAGCGGGAAGCGGCCACTGCTTGCAACCATCGCGCGCCGCCCGAGTCACCTCGGGCGGCGCGTGTCATTGTTCTTGCAGCGCGCACCGCCGCACGGGCGTGGCTATCGTCCGCGGGTGCCCACTCCCCCACTCGAACCAAGCCCGCGCAGCGATGCCCCGGGCCAATGGCGCCGCTGGGCGCTGCTCGCCCTCTACGTGGTTGCCTACGGCGGATTCATCGGCGTGACGGTGGCGGCACCGGGGCTCCTGGCCATGCGCGTGGCGGGGGGCGTGAACCTGGCGGTGGCGTGGGGGTTCGCGCTGATCGTGCTGGCCTTCGTGGTGGCGCTCGCCGCGCTCACGCTGCCGGAGGGTCGCTGACATGGAAGAGGCAACAGGCACGGACTGGCTCTCGGTGGGCGTGTTCGCCGCATTCACGGTGATGGTGCTGGTGCTCAGCTCGCTGCTCGGGCGGCGCGCGTCGAGCGCCGGCGGGTACTTCGCCGCGCACGGGCAGGTGGGATGGTTCGTGAACGGCATCGCCTTTGCGGGCGACTATCTCTCGGCAGCCAGCTTCCTGGGGATCTGCGGCCTGATCGCGTTCTGGGGCTTCGACGGATTCTTGTATTCGATTGGCTACCTGGCCGGGTGGATCGTGGCGCTCTTGGTGATTGCCGAGCCCATCCGCCGTCTCGGCAGGTTCACCTTCGCCGACGCACTCAACGCGCGCTTCGGCTCCAAGGCCGTGACGCTGGCCGCTGCCATCAGCACGCTGGTGGTGAGCCTCTTCTACCTGGTGCCGCAGATGGTAGGTGCGGGTGCGCTGATCAAGCCGCTCCTCGGCCTGCCGCAATGGGTGGGCGTCGGACTGGTGGGCGTGGTGGTGACGGTGATCGTGGCAACGGCCGGCATGGTGAGCACCACCTGGGTGCAGTTCATCAAGGGCGGCCTGCTGCTTGCGCTCTGCGCCATCCTGGTGGCGCTGATCCTGGGCCGCGGGTTCGAGGTGCACGCGCCCGGACCGGCGCGCGAGGCGCCGGCGCGCGGCGTGGGCTCCGTGGCCGGGCTTCCCGCGTGGGCGGTGCCGGGCGCCACGCCCGATGCCGACGGACTGGTGCGCACGGAAGGCGCGCGCACCGGCGCGCTTGGACCGATCGAATTCCTCCGCGTCTTCAGCGACAGCGAAGTGGCCGCGTGGCGCACCACCAAGACCACCGGCGCGGACGGCACCGCGGTGAGCACCGCAGCGCCGGAATTGATCCGCGGCGACCTTCTCCTGCAGCCGGGCAACAGTCCCACCTTCAAGGGGATCCGCAGCGGCAGCGTGCTCGACCGCGTGGACTTCGTGTCATTGATGCTTGCGCTCTTCCTGGGCACGGCCAGCCTGCCGCACATCCTCATCCGCTACTACACGGTGAAGGACGTGCGAAGCGCTCGGCTGAGCACCGTGGTGGGCATCGGCGCCATCGGCAGCTTCTACGTGCTCACGCTCTACCTGGGCCTGGGCGCCATGACGGGCGGCATGCTGGACACCTCCGACAGCAACATGGCGGCGCCGCTTCTTGCGCGGAGCTTCGGTAGCGTGCTCTTTGCGCTGATCTCGAGCGTGGCGTTCTTCACGGTGCTCGGCACGGTGAGCGGGCTGGTGCTCGCGGGGAGCGGCGCCGTGGCGCGCGACCTGGTGACCACGGTCATGGGGAAGACGCCCGACGAACGCGAGCAGGTGCGGATCGCGCGCATTGCCGCGCTGTTCCTGGGCGCGGTCGCCATGGCGCTGGGGCTCCTCTTCAAGAACTTCAATGCCTCGTTCCTGGTGGGCTGGGCGTTCAACGTGGCGGCCAGCGCCAACCTGCCGGCCCTCCTGATGGCGCTCTTCTGGAAGCGCGCCACCAAGCAGGGCGTGGCGGCGGCCATCATGGTGGGGCTTGCCTCAAGCCTCGCGTGGGTGCTCCTCTCCAAGGAGGCGTTCGAGAAGGTCTACGGGCTGCCGGGCACGGATGCGCTGATGCCGTTCAGCCAGCCGGCTGTCGTGACCGTTCCGCTTGGCGCGATTGCCGGCATCGTGGTGTCGCTCCTGACCACGCCGCAAAAGAAGCCGCGCCCCGAAGCGTGACTTCGGGGCGCGCGAGGCGTTCTTGCAGGTGCCGCTGGCGTGTCGTCAGTTGCGGCGGCGGCGCAGGCCGATGAGGCCAGCCGCACCGAGGAGCGCGATCGCGCCCGGGGCGGGGACGCCGAAGTAGAGGTTGTCGACGGACGGGAACACGGGAGGCACGCCGCCACCCATGAATCCCTGGGCGGGCTCGACGTCGATTGATAGGCTCGCGATGGTCGCCGCCGTGGTCGAGCGGAAGCCCGTGAAGGATGCCGGGCTCGAGGCCTCGCCAGTGAACGAGGTGCCGTTGCTCAGCGAGACGGTGAAGATCACCGAGGCGTTGTTGAATCCGACGTCGGTTCCGAAGAAGTTGCCCCCCACGGCACGAACGCCGGGGGTGAAGGTGAACGTGAGGGTCTCCGGGAAGTTCGTGGAGAACACGCCACCCTGAACGAACAGGCCGTTGGACGCGGAAGCGCTCCACTGGACGCTCGCAGTGCCACCGCTAAACGGAGATTCGTAGAAGCCGTCCATTTCGTCGAACGTCTCGGTCTCGATCACCATGCCAGCGTTGGTGACTGCGCTGTTCCACAGGCCCTGGTTCACGTAAACGACGATGGCCGCGCTCGCGGGGGTGCTGATGGCAACCAAGAGGGCGGCGGACGGGATGAAGTGCCTGATCTGCAGCATGAATGGTCCTCGAAAGTAAGGAAGACTCCGCCAGGCGAAACAGCGTGCAAGATTGATCAAGCAACGCCGACCGACGGGAGATTCCCGTGCTGAGGCGTGAACCATCGTCCATTCGGCTCACGATTTGAGAAAAAAATTCCGCCACCGATTCCAAGCTGCCTAGAAGCAGGCGACGCGGAGTCCCAAGCCCAGTTTCTAGAATGACTTGCGATGCATCCCCACGGTGACACCCAAGCCCCGTTCAACGCCGGCGCACTCGCGCTCTTCCTGGTGGCCTGCATCGGCGGCGGCGCCGCGAGCGGCCTGGCCACGCCGCCCGGCGAGTGGTACGCCTCGCTTGCCAAGCCCACGTGGACGCCGCCGGGATGGGTGTTCGGGCCGGCGTGGACGCTGCTCTACACGCTGATGGCGGTGGCCGCGTGGCAGGTCTGGCGCCGCCGTGCGGCCACGGATGTGCGGATGCCACTCGCGCTCTTTGCCATTCAGCTGGCGCTCAACCTGGCGTGGACGCCGCTCTTCTTCGGGATGCAGCGCCCGGGCCTGGCGCTCGCGGAGATCGTGCTGATGCTGGCGGTCATCCTCGCCACCACCGCGTCCTTCGTGCGGGTCAGCACGACGGCCGCGATCCTGATGCTCCCCTACTGCGCGTGGGTGTGCTTTGCGACCGCACTGAATTGGGCGATCTGGCAGATGAACTGAACGCCGGTTACAGGCACAACTGCCGGCAAAAACGAACACGGACGGCTGGATCGGCCGTCCGTGTCGTATCAATGCGGTGCACGGGGAACGCTGGCCCCGGATTCGAGCCAGTTCAGCGACGCACGCGGCGCCGGGCCGTGAGGCCGGCGAGGCCAACGAGTGCCAGCGCACCAGGCGCGGGAACTGAGGCGAAGTAGAGGTTGTCCACGGTCGGGTAGAGGGCTCCGCCGACCAAGGTGCTCGAGGTGATCGACATGCTGGCGATGGTGGCGCCCGTGGAGTAGAAGCCCACGAAGGAAGCCGCCGAATCGGTGTATCCGATGTAGGACGTGCCGTCGGTCAGCGTCACCTGGACGATGCTGGCGGCGATGTTGAAGCTGATGTCCGTGGAGTAGATGTTGCCGCTCACGCCCTGCACGCCCGGGGCGAACGTGAATTCCAGCGTTACCGGGTTGTTGGTCGACATCTGGCCGCCATCGACGAACAGGCCGCCCGTCGCGCTTGCGGTCCACGAGATGCCGCCCGTGCTGCCGCTGGCAGACGGCGCGAAGCCGTTCGCGAGCGAATTGAAGTCCTCGGTGGCGATCGCGGCGCCGGATCCGGTGACATAGGCGTTCCACACGAACTGGTTCGTGAAGGAAATGACCGCCGCGGACGAGGCACTCGCCACAAACGCTGCCGCAACGGCAGCAATACCGAAATTCCTGGAGATCATCTGAGACTTTGGGAAAGGGGAAGGGAACCAGGCTGGCGGGTACGGGGAAACGCAACCGCTGTCCAAAGAGGGAACCGTGGACCTGTGGAAGATGCCACGATTTCGACGCGAAGAAAGCAAACACTTGTAGAAATTGCAGATAGGGGAAGTTCGGAACCCCTGAAATCGGGTGCCGTTGGCGACTCCTGGGGCCAAAATCAGGGTTTATGCCTCAATAACCCGTTTAGGATCCTCGTTCCGCCCCCCCTGACCTGGAGCACCCCCGTGACCACCCCCCGCCGCCTGACGATCGTCGCCCTCCTGTCCCTGGCCTCGCTCGCCGCCGCTGCCTGGCGCGCCGAGCCCGCCACCATCACCCTGGACCCGGTCCACTCGGTGGCATTGTTCCGCATCCAGCACCTGGAGGCAGGGCTCTTCTGGGGCCGCTTCAACGCGCTCGAGGGCACGGTGCGCTGGACGCTGGAGCCGAAGGATGCGCCGGTGTTCGACGTCACCGCCAAGGTGGCCAACGCCGACACCGGAAGCGAGAAGCTGGACGGCAACCTGCAGGGCCCCAACTTCTTCAACGCGAAGGAGTTCCCCACCATCACGTTCAAGTCGAAGGACGCCACCGCCGTGGGCGACCGTCACTGGACGGTGCGCGGCGACCTGACGCTGCACGGCGTCACCAAGCCGGTGGAGGTGGACTGCGTTGCCACCGGCATCGGCGATGGGCCGGCCGGAAAGAAGGCGGGCTTCGAGTGCACCCTCACCATCAAGCGCAGCGAGTGGGGCATGAAGTGGGGCGTGGAGAAGCCGGCGAAGGCGCTCGGCGACGAGGTGAAGCTGGTCATCGCGCTCGAGGGCGACGTGGCCGCGCCGAAGGAATGAGTCCGCGCTGCGCGCTGAACCCGTCGATGCCGGCCCATGCGTGAACTCCTTGCCTACATCGTCAGCGTGATCCTCCTGCCGACGGTGGCAGCGGCGTTGATCGCATTGCCGGCGATGTTCGGCGGACTCCGGCGGCGGGCAGCGGTGGTGGACGGCTGCGTTGCCGCGGGCCTGGCGCTGGCATTCCTGATTGCGTTCATCCACGAGGTAGAGCCGAATGCCCTGCTCCGGCAGCTGCCCATGGAACTGCCCGGCGACGACGCGCCGTTCGAGCGATGGCATCGGGTGGCGCTGGTGGCCCTGCTGCTGGCGCTGGTTGCGCCGGTATTGGCGACGGCCGCCGCATGGCGGCCCGCGTCGCGCAACGCCATGGCGGCGTGGATGGCGCTGGTCGCCGGAGCCCTGGTGGCAACGCTGGTGGAGTTTCCCGGCGCAACCGGCATGACGCGCGTGATGACGGGCGCAACATGCGCCGCGTGCGCGTTCATGCTCTCGCGCGTTGGTGGCGTGGCGGCGCTGTGTGCGTCCATGGTCACCTTCGCGGGCCTGGCCGTGCTTGCGGCGCTCAACGGATTCCCGTCGCTGGCGGCGATCTCCGCGGCGATGTCGCTCGCCAGCGCGGTGCTCGCCGTCCTTGGCTGGATGGGTGGCCGCCGCGCGGACGGGTCTCGCACGCTGGTCGTGGCAGGCGCCACGTCCACGGTGATCGGCACGCTTGCGGGCACGTCTGCCGCCTGCGTCGGCGCGTATGCAGACCGCGCGCCCGCGTGGGCGTGGATGGCGATTGCGCTGGCCGCACCCGTGGCAGCACTGCTCTTCGCGCGACTGCGGACCGCGTCCGGCCGCACCGGCACAAACTGAGGCGTTGACCCGATGAACACCACAGCCAACGTCGATCGAATCACCGGACGCCGCGGCACGGTCGCGCTTCTCGTTGGCATCGCGTGGCGGACACCCTTCATCATCCTCTGGCTCGCACTGACCGGCTGGTGCGCCACGGCCATCGCCCTCGCACCGCGCGGACCGGATGCGGTGACGTGGTCGCTGGCAGCGCTCTTCGCGTTTGCGTGCGTGCAGGTGGCGCTCGGGCCGCTCCCCGGATGGTGGCGCACCCGCGGCGCGCGGTGGGCCACGCTGGTGGCGATGTGGGCTGCGGTCCTCGCCTGGTTCTGGTTCGTCCCGGCCCCGGCCGATGCAGACTGGCAGCCGGACGTGCGCGAGACGCCCACGTTCCATTTCCATGGCGACGAGCTGACCGTGAGCGGCATCCGCAACTTCCACTACCGCACCTCGGACACCGACTTCGAGGAGGTGTGGGCGGAGCGCACCTACGACATGTCCCGGCTGCGCACGGTGGACCTCTTCTTCAGCTTCTGGGGGCCCAAGCTCATCTGCCACAACTTCGTGAGCTTCGGGTTCGAACGCACCGATGGCACGATGGAACAGCTGGTGGTGAGCATCGAGGCGCGCAAGCGGCGCGGGCAGGAATACTCCGCCATCGGCGGTCTCTTCCGGCAGTTCCCGCTCATCTACGTCTGGGCCGACGAGCGCGACGTGGTGCGCGTGCGCACCGACTTCCGCGGCGAGACGGTGCGCCGCTACCGCGTCGAAGGCCAGCCGGAGAACCTGCGGATCCTGCTCGAGCGGTTCGCCATCGAGTCATCGGAACTGGCGCACGCACCGCGCTGGTACAACGCGGTCACGCAGAGCTGCGGCATCGACATCCTGCGCACGGCGTGGGGGCAGCGGATCCCGCTGATCCCGTCGCCGAAGCTCCTGCTGAACGGCACGTGGGAGCGCGATGCGTGGGAAGAAGGCCGCATGGGCGAGGGGCTGCGCTTCGAGGAAGCGCTGCAGCGGGCGGACATCACCGCGGATGCGCGCGCCGCCGACATCCGAGACTTCTCGCGTGCCATCCGCCAGCGCGACGTGACCATGCGCATGGCACCGCCTGCGGCGCCGGCCGCGGGTGACTCAAGGCGCTGACTGCGCTGGTTCCGCCGAAGGCGGGGCCGTTGCAGCATTGCCCGAGATCGCCGGATCGCCCACCCGCGTCACGCCGGGATGCGGGCGCGTTGGTTCCGGACCCGGCGTGGCGGTACGGAACTTCGCGAGGGCCTTCTCGTAGACCTCGCGCTGGCGCGGGTCCTTCTCGAGGCGCACGGCGCGCTCCTCGTGCTCGATGGCCTTGGCGCGATCGCCCTTGGAGAAATGCGCGAGCGCCACGGTGTCGGCCACGCGCGCGTCCAGGCCCTTGGCGAGCGCGTCGGCGGCCAGCGCAAACTCCATGCCGAGGTCCAGGTTGCGGTTCTTGACGTAGGGCGACTGCAGGATGGCCCGCGAGAGCGAACGGATCGTGGCCATCTCCTCGGGGTGGCGCTTGGCCACCTCGCGGCCATAGTCGTCGCCCGCAGTGCCCATGTCGCAGAGGCCGATCATCACCGTGAAGCGCTGCGCCTCGTACTGGCCAGCGCGTTCGGGCATGGCGGCGATGACCGAGTCGAGGCCGACGAGCATCGGCTTCCAGTCGTCGGTCTTCTCGCACTCGCGCGCGATGTTGTCGAGGTAGTTCTTGGCAAGCGCCGCCACGCCGTCGAGGTCGATGGCCGCACGCACGGAGGCAGGATCCCACGTACCGGCCGCGAGCTTCGCCAGCGGCTCCGCGGCCTCCTTCGGGTGGCCGAACCACTGCACGATGCCGTCCTTCACGATGAAGAACCGCGGGTTGAAGTTGCGGAACGTGCCGTTCTGCATCTGCATCACGGCGGAACGATCCGGGTCGGACACCACCGAATACGGCACGTGGCCCTTCTTCTCGGGCGAGTCGAGCCACGCCTGCACCTTCGGGGCCTGTTCGTCGGTGATGGCCACGAAGCGCATGCCCTTGGCGCCGTACTCGCGCGCGTAGCCCTCCACGGTTTCCGCGAATTCCTTGCAGTGCGAGCAGGTGGTGCTGAAGAACTCGAACACGTACACCGTGCCGGGCGCCCACGTGGTGGCGGGCTCGCCCTGCACCCAGGTGGCGAAGTTCGGGAACGGCAGGCGCGAGCCGGGGAACACGGTCGGGTTGGAACGGCGGAACGGTGATCGCTTCGCCGTTGCCGCGGGCGTGTCCCCGGCGGCGGCGGGCTTCGGCGCTGCCGTGCTTGCCGGCGCGGCGCTCGCTGCCGTTGCCTTCGTCACGTTGCCGAGCACCGTCACCGTGAACGGGCCAACCTCTTCCACCAGGTACGTCACCGTCTTCATCAGCGACTCGCCGGCCTGCTCCTTGGAGGGCTTGACGGTGACGCTTGCCTCGGCGAACGAACCGGGTGCGATGGGGTCCGTCGGCCACGTGGACGTGGTGCAGCCGCAGCTGGCCACGGCCGTGGTGACCCGCACCGGATGGTTGGCAAGGTTGCGCAGGCGCACCACGACGGTCTTGGCGATGTCCGGGGTGAGTTCCCCCATCTCGACCGTCGCGGGCTCGAAAGCGATCACCTTCGGAGGAACCGGGATCTCCGGGATCGGCGGCGGCAGCAGCGTGCTGGCCACCATGGTGAGACCGGCAGCCATCACCGCGAGTGCGGAGACGGCCACGACGGTGGTACGAGCGGGCTTCGGAAAGGCCATGCAGTCAGGCTATCGACGAGCACGACGGCGGGCCAACAACCGACCGGCGCCGGCGCCCGGAAATGGTGCGTGGAACCCCGGAATCTGCAGCTTCTGCCCGATTACCGGGAATTGCGGCCGCGCCTGCCCTGCCCACGCACGGCCCGGTTCCGTAGCATCCCCCACCATGCTTCAAGCAACCAGAACTCGTACGTCCATCCTCCTCATCGCCGCCCTCGGCATGGCCTGCCCGGCCATCGCGCAGGACAAGGCCACGCCAGCCGCCCCGGCGAAGGGCACCACCGTGCCCGGCATCCCGCTCATCACCAAGAAGAGCGACGGCGCCGCCGCGGCCCCCAAGGCCACGGACACCATCGACCCGAAGGCCAAGGCGCTCCACGACAAGTGCCTCGCCACCGTGAAGAACCTCAAGGGCATCGACATGGTCACCGACATGAAGTTCGAGGGCATGGACCCCGCCATGCTGCCCCCGGGCATCGGCGGCACCAACCACGTCATCATCGACTTCAAGCCGGACGGCGGCCCCGCCCCGTTCGGACGCTTCGTGCTCGAGGGCATGAAGGACGGCAAGCAGACCTCGCGCTTCGCCTACAACGGCACCGGCGCCGTCATGGTGGATGACTCCGCCAAGACCTACTCCGAGTGCGGCAAGGAATGGTTCCAGCTCCTGGGCCAGCGCGCCGCGAACCTGCCGCAGTGGCACATCGAGAGCCGCATGGACCTCGCTGCGCTCGGCGCTCCGCCGGAGCAGATCCCGCAGCTCGTGGGCCTGTCGGTCGTGGGCGCAGAGAAGTTCGATGGCGTCGACTGCGACGTGATCCAGGTCGTGCGCACCATGAAGCTCGAAGGCATGGAGGACGATGACGGCAAGCCGCTCCCCGCGAAGGAGATGCGCATCACCGAGACCATCGCCATCGCCAAGACCGACTCCCTTCCCCGCCGCGTGGGCAGCAAGACCGAGATCCCGGGCGACGAAGCCATGGGCGCCATGAACAGCACCACGCTCTTCACCGCCGTGAAGGCCGACCCCGCGATGGACGAGAAGACCTTCTCGACCGCCACACCGGCCGGCTACAAGAAGTCCGAGGTTGCCGCCGATCAGGGCGAGGACCAGGGCCCGGCGCTCAAGGTCAAGACCGGCGATGCCGCGCCCGACTTCAAGCTGAAGGACACCGACGGCAAGGAAGTGACGCTCGACTCGCTCAAGGGCAAGGTGGTCCTGCTTGACTTCTGGGCCACCTGGTGCGTGCCCTGCAAGGCCGCCATGCCGCTCATCCAGAAGATCCACGACGACTACAAGTCGAAGGGCGTTGCCGTCTACGGCGTCAACACCTGGGAGAAGAAGGAAGGCGCCGGCAAGAAGTACATGGACGACAAGAAGTACACGTACGGCTGCCTGCTCGCCGGCGACGACCTTGCCACCAAGGGCTACGGCACCTCGGGCATCCCGACGCTCGTGATCATCGACAAGGGCGGCAAGATCGCCATGATCGAGGTCGGCCTCGGCCCGGATGGCGACAAGAAGCTGCGCGCGGCGATCGACGCCTCGCTCGCAAAGTAAGACGCGCGGACCACGGTCCCGCAAGGAAAGCCCCCGCGATGCGCCATGCGCATCGCGGGGGCTTTCTACCGCTGCGACGTTCGGCCTGCCTCAGCGGGTCCCGACCGACGTGCGCAGCTTGGTGTCGAGCCATCCGAGCGTGATGTCCGCGGGCGCCGGGCGCGACCAGTAGTAGCCCTGGCCGCGGTCGCAGCCCATGGCGGTGAGCATGCGCGCCTGATCCTCGGTCTCCACGCCCTCCGCGGTGACGGGGATGCCGTACGCGGCCGCCATGCGGAGCGCGGTCTCGCAGAGTGCGGTGCCGCGCCCGCCGTCGCCGAGGCGGGACACGAAGACCTTGTCGATCTTCACGTGGTCGAAGGGGATCTCCTGCAGCTGGTTGAGCGATGCGTAGCCCGTGCCGAAGTCGTCGAGCGCCAGGCGGAAGCCGGCGGCCTTGAGTTCGAGCAGCGCCTCGCGCGCCGGGCTGTCGCCCTCGAGCCACTGGCTCTCGGTGACTTCCAGGCAGACGCGTTCCGGCGAGACACCGTTCATCTGCGCCGCCTCGATGGCGAGCTTGGGGAAGCCGTCGCGCAGGAGCTGGCGGAGCGAGACATTCACGTTGGCGGTGAGTCCCCCGATGCGCGAGCCGGACGTCGCAAGCAGCCGGAACGTCTGCCGCAGCATGCTCATGCCGAGCGAGTCGATGAGCGAGCTTTCCTCGGCGATGGGGATGAAGACCGACGGCGAGATGGATTCAGAGCCGGTGCCCGCCAGGCGCGCCAGCATCTCGAACGCCACCGGGCGCCCGGTGGCGAGGTCGACGATCGGCTGCAGGTGCGGCACCACGCGGTGGGTGGCGATGGCATCGGTGAGGACGCGCGCCACGCGACGACGCTCGGCAGCCGTCTCGCGCTCCTCCGGGCCGAAGGCGATCCAGCGCTCGCGGCCGCGCGCCTTGGCGGAGGCGCATGCCTGTTCCGCCTGGTAGAGCGCGTCCTCGAAGTTGGTGTTGGCCGGGTTCCATTCGACCAGGCCGGCGGAGACCGAGAGGCGCACGCGCATGTCGGCCACCTCGAACGGCGCGTTGAAGGACTCGATGACGCGCGGGAAGCGCGCACGCGGATCCGTGCCCGTGGCGGAGGTGATCAGCACGAACTGGTCGCCGCCGTAGCGGATCACCAGCTCGCCGGGCACGGTGCACGCGGCGATGCGCGCGGCAGCGGACTGCAGCAGCTGGTCGGCCAGGCGGTGGCCGAGGTTCTCGTTGTGCATCTTGAAGTGGTCGAGATCGATGAGTGCCACCGTCAATCCGCCCGTCGGCGGGGTGCGCTCCCAGTGCGCCACGGCACGTTCCAGCATGCGGCGGTTGCCGAGGCCGGTGAGCGAGTCGTGGGTGGCCTCGTGGTCGCGGTCGGCATCGAAGCGCTGGCGCTCGATGGCGATGGCCGCGAGGTGGACGAAGCGGTCGACGATGGTCAGGTCGTCCGTGGACGGCGTGCGGCAGTCGCCGTAGTACATGCCGAAGACGCCGAGCAGGCGACCGTCGGCGCCGAGTACCGGCGAGCTCCATGCGGACTGGATGCCGTAGTGCGCGGCGAAATCGCGGAACGCGCCCCACAGCGGGTCGGTGCGGACGTCCTCGCTGATGACGCGCTCCTTGCGGAAGGCGGCGGTGCCGCAGCTGCCGGTGGCCGGGCCAGGGGCCATGCCATCGACGGCGTCGGCGAAGGTGGAGGGGAGCGATGCGTAGCCACCCTTGCGGAGGCACTGCGTGACCGGGTCGAAGACCAGGACCGACGCCTTCATCGTGGGAATGGCCGCCTCGGAGAACCGGGCGATCGCGCTCAATGTCTCGGAGAGCGGCGCGCCGCGCACCACCAGCTCAAGGACCTGCTGCTGGGCGGACAGGAGCTGCTCGGCAACGAGCGACGACGGGGTCTGGATGGTGTTTGCCATGGATCGGACGCAAAGGTCGGTTTGCGCAGGCGACGATCCAAGCAAAGGGAGCAAATTTCCCTCAAGTTGGGGATTTTGCACTCACAACGGCACGGGGCCCGGAATTTCGCTCACCAGAAACGCTGGAGGCCATCCTCCATGGTGAAGGGGCGCTCCAGGGCGCGCCCGTCGGCCGCCCGGAGCCAGCAGAGGGCGCCCTGCGGGACGCCTTCGAACGCCACCGGGGCATCTGCGGCAGCCGTGCGCTTGCCCAGGGATGTCCAGCCGTCGGGGGCGCGCCAGATGAAGAGCTCGTACTCCTTGCCCGCCTCCACCTTCACCTGCGGCTTGGTGCGGCGCGTGTCGGCGTCGGGCGTGGGCGGCACCGTGGTGGCCGCCACCAGCGTGAACGTGGGGGTGGCGGGGTTGGCAAGGTCCGGGATCGGATGCACGCGGCCGCCGTCGTCCAGGATGAGCGGCGCGCCGGCGGGGAAGGACTTGGAGCCATCGCTCCACACCGGGAGGTACAGGATGCCGCGGCCCATGTCGTGGAAGACGGCACGGCCATCGGCCGGGCGCGCCCACTCGATGGGGCGCCACTCGCCGCCGTTGAAGACGGCGAGGTAGGCGAACTTGCCGGCGGCTTCGGAGGGCGGAGCGAGGCGGATGCCGGCCGTGCCGGACGGACCCGTACGGTCGCAGGAGAGACGCACCTCGCTCACGGGTTCGTACTGCGCGGTGACGTCGCGGATGGTGCGCGACTTGAGGAAGCCGGGCACCTTGTCGGCCTCCGTGCGGATGGCGCCGAGGGAATCCGCCTGCACGGAGAAAGACTTGCGATAGACCTTCGCCGCGCGGTTCGAAAGCCCGGCAGTGCCCTGCCCCTTGGCGTCGACGGCCACCTCCCACGCGTGGTTGTTGTCGCGGTTGGCCCACCACGGCGTGAAATCGCTCGCCACCATGCCGCCCGAGGCGCGCGCGGCGAAGGTGATCATGTTGGTGATGTCCTCGCAGCGGCCGAGCTTGGTGCGGCACATGTCCGCGTAGGACTGGTCGGTGGGATGCATGTAGTAGCGGTCGCTGAACGGCACCCACGCGTGGCCCGCATCGATGGCGGCCGTGGTCACCTGCGCCAACGTGGCGTTCGGGCCGAGCTTCGCGAGTTCCGGCGCAATGCGCTCGCGCGCGGCGGTGCGCCAGCCCGGCGAGAGCGGCTCGTTGGAACCGCGGTACGGGAGGACGAACTCCAGGAACACGCCGAACTCCACGTCGCGCATCCACGGGTCGGTGCGCCAGCAGCGGAACGCATCCTCCAGGTTCTCGGTGAGGTATGCGCAGGTGGCGTGCTCGAGGTCGGCGTCGAAGCGCGCGGGCTTGAAGTCGACGGAGCCGTGCTCCTTCTCGAGTACATCGAGGCGCTGCTGCGCGGCGTCGAGCGTGCGGAAGTCGTCGATATCGAAGGGGATGACCGTGTCCTTGGCGTCGCGCAGCGCAAAGAGCTGGAAGCCGTGGCCCGGCATGTTGGCCACCAGCCAGCGTGCGGCGAGGCGCTTCTCGGCGTCGCCGGCATCGAAGCGGGCGAGGAAGCACTCGATCTCGGACGCATTCGTACCGGCCTTGGCGACGGCGGCGCGAACGGTGGCGTCCGAGGGGTCAACGGCGGCCATCGGCGCAGCGTGCTGCGGCGCGGTGCTGCAGGCGAAGGAGAGCAGCAGAAGCGGGGAGGCGAGCGCAACGCGGGCGATGCGGTTGAGGCGGTCGATGGCCATGCGCGGAGGGTAGGCGCGCGGCGCGGGGGCGTGGCGAGAGCGCGCGGCGGCGCGGGGCCGGTGACGCGCGGCCCGCGGCGTGCGGGCGCTCAACCGCCCCGCTTCGATTCCAGTTCCTGCCAGCGCGCGTAGAGCGTGGCCACGGCGGCCTGCGCCGTTTCCAGCGCCTTGCAGGCGGCGGCCATCTTGGCGTGGTCGGCGGCAACGCCGGGCTCGGAGAGGCGTGCCTCGGCCGTGGCGGCGGCGCGCTCGGCGGCTTCCACGGCGGCCTCCATGCCCTCCAGTTCGCGCTGTTCCTTGAAGCTCAGGCGACGGCGATTGCCAGCGGGTTCGGCGGGCGCGGCGACGGCGGTGGCCGCAGGCGCGGCCGCGGCTGCCGCCGCATTCGAAGCCCCACCGCGTGCCGCGCGATCGCGCTCCTGCGCACCGCGCTCGGCACGCTCGAGCGCAGCGAGCGCCTGCGTGAGGCTTGCGACCACGGAGACGGACGCATCGGGCGCGCCGATCACCACGATGGACTTGGCCAGTCGCTCCAGCATGGCGCGATCGTGCGTGACGAGCACCACGGCGCCGGGGAAGCTCTCGACCGCTTCTTCCAGCACCTCGAGCGTGGGGATGTCGAGGTCGTTGGTGGGTTCGTCGAGCACCAGGATGTCGGCGGGCTCGAGCATCATGGCCGCAATGTGCGCGCGGGCGCGCTCGCCGCCGGAGAGGCTCGAGATGGGCTGCAGGAGCTGCGCGTCCTTGAAGAGGAACTGGCGGCTCCACGCAGTGATGTGCATGGTGCGGCCCTGGAAGTCCACCTTGTCGCCGAGCGGGCAGATGGCATCGCGCAGCAGGGTCTGCGGCGGGATGTCCGCGCGCTGCTGGCGGAGCACCACGATGCGCGGCTTCGGATCGGCAAACTTCACCGTGCCCGTGTCGGGGGCCAGATCGCCGCAGAGGATGGAAAGGAGCGTGGTCTTGCCGCTGCCGTTCGGACCCATGAGGCCCAGGCGATCGCCGGGCGCGAGCTCGAGCTCCACGTCCTTGAAGAGCGTGCGCCCCTCGAAGCCCTTGGAAATGCCGGTGGCCTGCACCAAGCGGCGCGTCTTGCGGCCGCTCGCGGTGAAGTCCACGCGCGCGCCGCCGGCGTTGGCGGCGGCGTTGCGGTCGGCCAGGTCCTTGAGCTCCTCGCGGCGGTCGGCGCTGTCCTCGATGCGGCCCTTGGCCTTGGTGCGTCGCGCCTTGGCGCCGCGCGCGAGCCACGCGTCGTCCACGCGCACCTCGTTGGCGAGCGTTGCCTCGCTCTTGGCCTGCGC
>CAMBSR010000017.1 GCA_945870475.1 Phycisphaera mikurensis NBRC 102666 | reverse complement strand
CGTAGACGGAAAGTAGCCCTCGAAAACGTCATGAAAAGATTTGGTTATCTCGATTTTGGTGATTTCCGCCGGAATCTTGCATCCAGTAAGGGAAGGAAGCGCGCGGGCGCGGTTTGGGGCGGGGTTTCCGCTATGCTGCACGGTCTCGCGGTCGCGGAAGCGGCCTTTTGGCGGGGTGTAGCTCAGCTTGGTAGAGCGCTTGCTTCGGGAGCAAGAGGCCGCAGGTTCGAATCCTGTCACCCCGACTTCTCACTCGAAAGCCGAAGGCCCAAGCGCCTTCGGCTTTCTCGTTCCGGGGTCGGTGTGGCGTCCCGGCCACAAGGGCCGGTCCGCGCGTCCTGCGCCGCTGCGCGGCTTGTCCGCACAGTCTGCGGCGCCGCGGTGCGGCGTCGAATCCTGGGGGCAAGGTCGTGGAGGCACGGGCGTTCGGCACAAGGAGAATGCAACCAACATGACCTCGTACGCGCTTCGATACCTCGGCATCGTGTCCGCCTCCATCCTCGCGATTGCGGCGATGGGGGTGCCGCCGGAATCGGCCAAGGCCCCTCCGGCGGCGGGTGCGGCGAAGGCAGCACCCGCCGTGCCGCCCAACTTCGTCTTCATCCTCGTGGATGACCAGGCATGGAACGGGACCTCGGTGCCCATGATTCCCGGCGATGCCGCAAGCAAGACCGCGTCGTTCCGCATGCCGAACCTGGATGCGCTCGCGGCGCGCGGGATGACCTTCTCGCAGGCGTATGCATCGCACTGCAAGTGCGAGTGCTCGCGCGCGTCGATCATCACCGGCCGCACCACGGCGAGCAACAACTGCGTGGACAAGGGGATGTCCGAATGGAAGACGCCCGCGGCCGATTCCATGGTGAACTCGCTGAAGCGGATCGATCCTTCCTATCGCGCGGCGCACCTTGGCAAGTGGCAGTGGCGGAACACGCCGGCGTCGCTCGGGTTCGACGTGAGCGACGGCATCACGCAGAACGAGACGGGTGATTCGGCGGACCCGCTCGACCCGAAGCGATCGTTCAGCATCACGAAGCGCGCGCACGAATTCATGGGCGAGCAGGTGAAGTCGGGGCATCCCTTCTACCTGCAGCTTTCCTACTACGCGCCGCACCAGAAGCCGCAGGCGCTGGCAACCACGCTTGCCAAGTACGAGGGTCAGTCGGTCGACACGGGCGCCGGGAAGGGTGCCGGAAAGGGCGGCGGCGCGGTGATGGCGGCCATGACCGAGGACCTCGACACCTGCATCGGCAGCGTGCTGAAGGACCTCGAGACGCTCGGCATCGCAGGCAACACGTACGTCATCTACATGTCGGACAACGGCGGCCGCACCGGCGTGCTGCAGGGCGGAAAGACCACGCTCTGGGAAGGTGGCATCCGCGTGCCACTCATCGTGGCCGGGCCCGGCGTGAAGGCCGGCAACAGCACGGTGCCGGTGGTGTCCTACGACCTGCTGCCCACCATCCTCGACCTTGCGAAGGCCGGCACCGCGCCGCCGAAGGGCGTCGAAGGCGGAAGCTGGAAGCCGGTCCTCCAGAAGGGTGCCGACGCGGTGGCGCGACCGATCGACCGCATGGTCTGGCACATGCCGGTGGAAGTGGACCATCCGCAGACGGCCATGCGCCAGGGCGACTGGAAGCTTCTCTACTACTGGGACACGAAGCAGGCCCAGCTCTTCGACCTCTCGAAGGACATGCGCGAGGCGCACGACCTGTCGTCCGAGCAGGCCGATCGCACGAAGGCGATGCTGTCGGTGCTGCGCGAGCACATTCGGGCCGGTCTCGGCGAAGGCGCCGTGGCGGCCCTCGACCGAGGCGAGAAAGCGGGCGCGCGCGGCGGTCCGGGTGGGCGCGGTGCCGGAGGGAAGGGTGGTGGCGGCGGGAAGGGCGGCAATGGCCCGCGTCCGGCGCCGCCTGCGGGTACCGGCGCCCCGGCATCGCCGAAGTGACGCAGCAATACGCGCGCGGGACGATGCGCGCCTAGGCCTTGTTGCGGTGCAGCCCCGGGTCGACGGCGGCGCGCATGCGTGCTTCGTCGAGCGTTCCGCCGAGGAACGCGTTCACCGTGGGCACGACGCCTGCGGGATCCGACACCAGCTGCGCATACGGCACGCGCAGCACGCTGAAGTTGGGGCGCGCCGCAAGCCACTGCTCGACGGTCTTCAGCTGCTGCTCGTAGACGGCGATCAGTCGCTCCGGCGCAAGTTGCCCTCCCGGGCGTCCGCTGCGGGCCAGCATGGTGGCCTGGCTCTGCACCACCTCTCGCAGGTCGCGCTGCATGAACACCACGCGATACGGCCGGTCGTCGGGAAGCTCCGCGAGCAGGAGGTGGATCACCTTGACCACCTTGCCTGCGGCCTCGTCGAGCCATGACTTGTCCTGCTTCAGCTGCTTGACGCGTTCGAGCTCGAAGTACCCGCGCGGGTTGCTGTCGTCGCTGGTGCGCTGGCCGTCGGTGAGCGCGGGGATGCCGCCCGCGTGGATCATCTGCATGGCGAGGCTGGTGCCGGAGCGAGGCAGGCCGGAGACCACGGTGACGGGCAGGGAAGCGGGCATCGGTGGCGTGAATGTACGGGAGGGGCGATACTGCGGCCATGACCGGCGCATTCCTCCCGCTCGTGGCCGCCCTCGCACTCCAGCTGGAGCCGGTGCCGGGGGCGCCCTTCGCATCGCCCACCGGGCCGATCCGCGCCCGCGCCGCCACCGGGTGCGAGCTGGTGATGATGGACGCCGTCGGCACGGTGTTGGCGCGCGCCGAGGCGCCAGCCGGCGAAGTGGATCTTGCGAAGCTCCTTCCCGCCATCCGCCAGGCGCCGCGCGCCGTACGCGTGCAGGCGGTGGTGGCGGGCCAGCCGAAGGATGCGCCGCTGGTGGTGGTGCCACTCGACGGCAGGCCCACCATCCGCACCATGCAGGACACGCGCCCGGACGGCAAGACGAAGTTCACGCGCGTGATCGGCTGGGGCGATCGCCTGATTGACCCATCGAACGCCGCCCACCAGGAGGCACAGCGCTCCTGGGCGAAGGAAGATCCGGCGCCGCGCTCCGGGTTCCGCGTGGAGCTCGACATGGACGTGGTGTTCGAGACCACCGCCGGCCGGATGCGCTTTGCCATGCGGCCGGACTGCGCGCCGAACACCGCGCGCAACTTCGTGGAGCTCGCCGCGCGCGGCTTCTACGACGGCACCATCATCCATCGCGTGGTGCCGAAGGGTCGCGCGGGAAAGCCCTTCGTCATCCAGGGCGGCGACCCCACCGCCACCGGCGACGGCGGGCCGGGCTACGACATTGCGCTCGAGCCGTCCGCGCTACAGCACGATTTCGGCGTGATCTCCATGGCGCGCAACGACTGGCCGGACAGCGCCGGCAGCCAGTGGTTCGTGGCCCTCACGCGCGAGGAGACCGCGCGGCTCGATGGCCAGTACTGCGCCTACGGCGAGGCCGTGGAAGGCACCGAGGCCATCCTCGCCGCGGAGCGCGGGGAGATTGCCGACACGGAGACGGGACGGCCGAAGCTGCCGGTGACGGTGACGCGTGCTTTCGCGCAGCCCGCGAAGGCGTGGGTGCCGGGCAGCGGGCGCGCCGAGCCGCGCATTGTGCGCCCGGAGGCCGCGAAGTGAGCGACGCCGCACAGGCATTGACTGTCGCCGGTGCGCGTGAGGTCCATGTTGATCACCGCATCCATGGCGGCCATGACCCGCGCGGCCTCTGGAACCGCGGATTCCTCTCGCTCCTCCTCACGCAGTTCTTCGAGGCGTGCAGCGACAACGTCATCAAGGGCACGCTCTCCTTCGCGGTGGCGGTGGGCGCTCCGTGGGAGAAGGTGTTCGGCGAGGGCGGCAACGGCGTGGTGGGCCTTGCATTCACCGTGCCCTTCGTGTTGCTCTCGGCGTTCGGCGGGCGCTTGGCCGACCGTCACTCGAAGTCGCGGATCACTGTCCTCCTGAAGGCCGTCTCGCTCGGCGTGGCGGCGTTCACTGCCGTGGAGTTCTCCCGTGGATCTGCATGGGGCGCATTGGCGGCGCTGGTGGCGTTCGCCATCGTGAGCGCATTCTTCGGGCCGGTGAAGTACGGCATGATCGCGGAGCTCGTCGATCGTCGTTCGCTTGCCCGCGCCAACGGCATCGTCAACATGGCCACCAACGTGGCGGTGATCGTCGGCATGCTGGTGGCCGGCATCGTCTCCAAGCACTGGAAGGCCGGGTTCGCGGAAGGCGTGCCGTCCGGTAGCTCGGCGTGGCTGCCGGGCATGGCCATGGCGGTGGCGGTGACGCTCGGGTTCCTCACCTGCCTCACGCTGCCGCGGCTCGTGCCGCAGAGCCCGGGGCTTCCCGTCAACCTGAATCCGTTCTCCACCTACATCTCCACCATCCGCGACATGTCGCGCGGGCCGCTGCTCGCCGTGGCCTGTGCATGGACCTTCTTCTACTTCGTGGCGGCCGTGGTGCTCCTCATCCTGCCGGACTACTCGTCGTACCTCGGTGTGGCGGACGACGAGACCGCGTACCTGATGGCGGCGCTCGCGGTGTCCATCGGCGTTGGCTGCGTGCTGGCCGCGTACCTCGACACGCCGGCGCGGCGCGCGGCGTTCGTGCCGATGGGTGCAAGCGGGCTTGCGGTCGGCTTCGGGCTGCTCGGCTTCGCGCCGGCGAGCTTCGGCATCACGATGGCGCTTCTCGCGGCCACCGGGTTGGTGGCAGGCTTCTACATCATCCCGTTGCAGTCGATGCTCCAATCGCTGGCCCCTGACGAATCACGTGGACGCGTCCTGGGAACGGCCAACGGGCTGAGCTTCGTCCTCGGCGGCGCGGGCAGCGCGCTCTTCCTGGCGCTCCGCTGGGGCGGCATGCCGAGTAACCGCATCTTCCTGGTGCTGGGCGTCGCCTGCGCGCTGGTGGCGATCGTCTCGCGCGCGTGGCTCGCCCGTCACCCGTCGCGCGAGAGCTCTTCGCCGTAAGCGCGCATCAGGCCGTCGCGCGTGAGGACACCGAGGAAGCGGCGCGTGGCGGGATCGATCACCGCGATCACGTCCGTTTCCCGCTCGCTCAGCTTGTGGAACGCCAGTTCCACCGATTCCGCATCGCCGGTCACCGGCAGGTCGGTGCGCATGAGGTCCGCCGCGCTCATGGCGCCGAGCGCCTCGCGCGAGAGCAGGGCCGACTGCATCTCGCGTCCGGTGACCATGCCGAGGTAGCGGCCCTCCTCGTCGATCACCGCCACGTCCTGCGCGCCGTGCAGCTCGGCCAGCTCGATGAACGTGGATCCCGGTGCGGATTCAAGCACGACCGCGCCGGGGACATGCCCCACCTGCCGCACCGACATGCGCCGCATGAGCGCGAGGTCGGCCATCACGCCCTGGCGCACGCCGAGCGCGGCAAGACCGGCCGTGTACATGCTCAGGGGATGCATCGCGCGGCACGCGAGCGTGGCCATCACGGTGGCAAGGAGCACCGGCAGGATCACCGACTCCTGGTGGCACAGTTCATAGACGAGCATCGCGCCCGCGAGCGGCGCGTGCGTGGTGGCCGCCACCATGCAGCCCATGCCGGCGAGGACCAGTTCCGGTGCCGGCACGTGCTGCATGCCCGCCGCGCGCAGTGCTTCGGCCATCGCGCCGCCGATCATGGCGCCGCACACGAGGCTCGGAGCGAAGAGGCCGCCGGCCGAGCCGGAGCCGAGCGTGGTGCCCGTGGCGAACGCCTTGCTCACGAACCACACCAGGAGCACCAGCGCGGAGGCGAACGTGGCGCTCCCCGTCCCGGTGTTCGAGACCAGGTCGTTGATCACCCAGTAGCCGCCGCCGAAGAAGGGGGGCAGCGGCGATTCCCGGTGCGTCAGCACCCACGCTGCACCCGCAAGGCCCAGCACCACGGCGCCGATCACGGGCTTGGTGAAGCGCGGCACCGCGAGCTCGGCGAAGAACCGCTCCATGACCTCGAGCATGCGCATGAACACCACGGCGCCCACCGCAGCCAGCCCGGCGAGCACCACGAAGTAGGGCGTGAGGCCGATGGTCATGCCGGCCATGCGCGGCCCCACCTCCCGCGCTGCAGGCCCGAAGAGCGAATCCACCGGTCCCAGCACGCTCTGCACCGTGGCGTAGGAAAGCACCGACGCCACCACGATGGGTGCGAACGTGCGGGCGGAGAAGTCGCGCAGCACCACCTCGACCGCGAAGAAGATGCCGGTGAGCGGTGCCGCGAACACCGCGGAGAGTCCGGCCGCCGCGCCGCATCCGAGCAGCGTGCTGGTGGTCGATGGCGAAGGGCGCCGCAGGAGCCGCGCGACGTTGGAGCCGACCGTCGCGCCGATCGTCACGATCGGCCCCTCGGGACCGGCGCTTCCGCCGGAGACGATGGTCAGCGTGGCCGCCAGCCACTGCCGCACCGCCAGCCGCGGCGAGATCCGCGAGTTGGAGCGATGCACGGCATAGAGCACTTGCGTCACGCCGTGCCCGCGCGAGCGCATCGGGAGCAGGGCATACACGATCACCGTGCCGATGGCCCCGAGCACCGGTGCCACGGCCGCGATCAGCGCGGCACTCTCGCTGCTGCCGCGGAGCGCGGCCTCCAGCGCGTGTTCCGCCCAGCGGATCGGCATGATGAAGCCAAGCGCCAGGAGCGCCACCGCAATGCCGAGCACCGCGGCCCATGCCACCAGCGTCCAGTCCGAGGCGAGTCGCGCCATCGCCTCCGCGCGCTGCGCGGGGGAGAGCAGTCCTGCGCGGAGCAGGCCTTCGCGGCCCACATCGCTCCCGGATCCGGCAGGTGGTGCGGTGTCAGGCATGCGCGGTCACTGCCCCTGCGCCAGCGTCCAGCCACGCGCGCCGTCGAAGGTGCGCAGCAGCTCGTATTCGCTGACGGTGTCGTGCTCGGCCACGCGCGCCAGGAGCGCCAGCGCGTCCTGCTGCCGGGCGGTGGTGCCTTCCCGCAGCTCGAAGCGCGCGCGCCAGTAGTCCACGCACTCCGTGTAGATGGAGCCGCGCGGCCAGACCTGCGTGCCGCGGCAGGAGAGGAGCGTCAGGCGGAAGGGCGTGCCCTCGCAGAGCTTGCCAAGGTGTGCCGCCGTCTCCGCCGCGCCTTCGCGGCGGTCGACGTAGACGTCGAGCCCGGCCACTTCCTTGCGGAGCCCCGTGAAGGTGTGCATGGTGATCGGTGCGGTGGGCTGCGGCGGACGCGCGAACGTGACGGCCGACGAGCTGCCCGCATGCGCGGGCTTCACGGTCCTCGGCTCCTTGCCAAGGCGCGACGCGATGGCCTTGACGTACGACGCGGTGTCGAGCGTGGGCTTGGAGCGGTCGCCGAAGTCGCCGGTGTGCGCGCCGTCTTCCAGTGCGGCGAGCAGGGCGTTCTCGATCGTTGCCGCCTGCTGCGTCAGCCCGATGTGCCGGAGCATCATCAGGCCCGAGAGGACGAGCGCCGTCGGGTTCGCGATGCCCTTGCCGGCGATGTCCGGCGCGGTGCCGTGCACGGCCTCGAAGATGCTGATGTTGCGGCCGATGTTGGCGCTGGGCGCAAAGCCGAGGCCGCCCACGAGGCCCGCCGCGAGATCGCTGACGATGTCGCCCTGCAGGTTGGTGAGCACCACCATCTTGTACTGCTGCGGCTTCATCACCAGGTTCATGCACAGGGCGTCGATGATCACGTCGCCGGTCTGGATGCCCGGGTACTCCGCGGCGATGGCCTTGAAGCGCTCCAGGAACAGGCCATCCGTCATCTTCATGATGTTGGCCTTGTGGCTGCAGTGCACCAGGTCGATGCCCATGCGCTTGGCGGTCTCGAACGTGAAGCGGAGCACCTCGTCGCAGCCGGGCGCGGTGATGATGCGCTTGGCCGCCATCACGTCGTCGCTCACGCGGTGCTCGATGCCGCCGTAGGTGTCCTCGATGTTCTCGCGGACGATGCAGAAGTCGAGGTCGAGGTGCGAGAACGGCGTCTGCACGCCGGGCAGCGTGCGGAAGTGCCGGTAGTTGGCGTAGGCGCTCCACATCTTGCGCGCCGTCACGTTGATGGACTTGCCGCCGCCGCCCTTGGGCGTCTCCATGGGGCCCTTGAACAGGATGCCGAGGTCCTCGACCGTGCGCACCGCCTCGTCGGTCATGCCGCGTGTGTTGCCGGTGTCGAACACCGCCTTGCCCATCTCTGCGGGCACGAACTCGACCAGCTTCGTCACGCCTGCGGCGGCGAAGAGCTCGAGGGTGGCGGACATGATTTCCGGTCCGATTCCGTCGCCGGCGGCGAGCGCGATGCGCATGGTGGTCTTCCTGGTGGTGGTGGCGTGCCCGCGGCGGATCGCGGGGCGCACAGGATAGGGCGCGCGTGCTCGCTCCCGGGCCCCTGCATCCATGCGCGGTACGCTTTCGGCTCCACCCCGGACCGATATTGCACCCCCCAGCAGACCAGCACGCCGCACCGCACGACCCGTATGCGGCCCTTCGCATTCCGAACTACCGACGGTTCGCGTCCGGATTCATCTGCGGCTCCACGGGCCTCCAGGTGATGAACGCGGCGGTTGGCTGGGAGATCTGGGCGCGCACCCACGATCCGCTTGCGCTGGGAGTGATGGGCCTGTGCCGTGCCGCGCCGGTAGTGGCGCTCTCGCTGGTGGCGGGCCACGTTGCCGACACCCGTGACCGGCGCGCCATCGTCTCGCTCACGCAGGCCGGCTTCGCGGCGGTGTGCGTGGGGTTCGCGGTGCTCAGCGCGTGGGATGCCCCGGTGATGGCCTTCTACGCACTGCTCGTGGTGAGCGCGGTGGTGCGCGCGTTCAATGGCCCCGCGCGGCAGAGCTTCCTGCCGCTCATCGTGCCCAACGAGATCTTCCAGAACGTGGTCACGTACCAGAGCGGCATCTTCCAGGCGGCGGCCATCGGCGGGCCGCTCCTGGCGGGCGCGCTCATCGCCGCCATGCCGGCGATCTGGCCGCTCTACCTCCTGAGCGCGGTGGGTTGCGTGATCTTTTCCGTTGCCGTCGCCACCACCACGCCGCGCCAGGCCCCGCGCGGCAACCGCGCCATCACGGTGCATGCCATGCTGGCCGGCATCTCGCACATGTGGCGCGAGCGACCGGTGTTCGGCGCCATCCTCCTCGACCTCCTGGCGGTGGTCTTCGGCGGTGCCACGGCCCTCCTGCCGCAGTACGCCGACGACATCCTCGGCGGCGGTCCCATGCTCTACGGAGTGCTCCGTGCGGCGCCCTACGTGGGCGCACTGCTGATGGCCGGGTGGCTGGCGTTTCGGCCAAATTTCCGCAACGCTGGCCATGCGCTGCTCGGGAGCGTCGCGGTCTTCGCGGTGGCCACCATCGTCTTCGGCTTCTCCACGGTGCCGTGGCTTGCGGTGTTGGCGCTTGCGGTGGCAGGCGCCGCAGACAACATCAGCGTGGTGATCCGCCATGTCCTGGTCCAGATGCGCACTCCGGACCGCCTGCGTGGCCGGGTGGGCGCCGTCAACACCATGTTCATCGAGTGCTCGAACGAGCTCGGCGGCTTCGAGAGCGGCGCCGTGGCCCGGCTCTTCGGCCCGGTGGCGAGCGTCGTGAGCGGCGGCATCGGCACGCTGGTGGTGCTGGCGGGCATCGCGGTGGCGGTACCCCAGCTGCGGCGGCTGCGCAGCATCGAACCGCTCCAGGAACCGGATCCGGCCTGACCGGCGCGGCCCGCGGGCATAGGATTCCGGCATGCGCACTGCATGCTCCGTGATGATCCGCTCCGCCGCGGCGTTCGCCGTCCTTGCAACGTTCGTGGCCATCGGCGGCTGCGGCGATGGATCGTCGACACCGCCCGCGCCGGGCGGAGCCGGCCGCCCCGCACCGGGCGGCAGCGCCTACCTGGCGTCGCGGCCCATCCAGTCCGTGAACGGCAAGATCGATCTCGGCGCCGTCAACCTTTGCGAGGAGAAGCTCGTCCGCATCGAGCGGATCCGCAACCAGTCCGGCGAGACGCTCGAGATCCTCGGCTACGCATCCAACTGCGGATGCCTGGATGCCAAGCTGATCGGAAGCCAGACGCTCGCCCCCGGCGAGGAGCGCGAGGTGAAGCTCACCGTGAACCCCGCCGGCAGCGGCGTCCGGTCCATCGCCGTCGAGTTCGCCTCCGCGGCCGGCTTCGCGGGCGTCATGCGCGTCGACTATTCGATCAACCGCGGCGCGGTGGTTTCGCCGGAACGCGTGGCGGTCCATGCGGGTGACCGCGAGGCAGTCATCGACATCGATGTCTTCGCCAACGACGGCGCCCCGCTGAAGGTGCTCTCGATCGACCCGCCCATCGGCACGATCCTCCCGCCCGAAGGACCGATGGGGAAGGTGGCGCTCAGCTCGTTCGAGGCGGCCCGGTTCGTGGAATCCGCGGAGGGCCGCGCGCACCGTGGTTTCCGCGCGGGGCCCAACGGCACGCCGGCATCGCTGAACGTGGACATCGTCACCGACTCCGCCACCTGCCCGGTGGCCACGGTGACGCTGACGTTTGCCCCCTGATCTCGATTGCTGCGATCACGTGCGCGCCGGGCGGCCGCTCAGCCGCCCACGCCGCCGTCGGCCTTGACCACCACGCGCTGGACCGTGCCGATCGTCCGCTTCGCGAAGCCCGTCAGCCACTGCACCGGGGCGCGCGGCGGGCGATGTGCGCTGCGGCGCCGCGAGATGGCGATGTGCGCCACGGCCATGAGGCCCACCACCGCAAGCGTGGCGCCGATGTAGAGGATCCAGCGGTGCGCGGCGCTCTCGAACTGGCTGCCGATCTTCGCGACGCCCACGCCGATTCCCATCTGGAGGGGCGCCGTCACCAGCACGCCGACCGCCTCCACGGCGAGGATCTTCCACCACGAGAGCTGCATCACGCCTGACATGGTGACCATCGGCGTGCGCGCCCCGGGGATGAAGCGCGCGATGAGCAGCGCCCAGGCGCCCCGGCGATCCATCTCGTACTTCACTTCCAGCAGCGTGCGCGGCCCGATCAGCTTGCGGAAGGTGCGCCAGCCGAGGAGCTTTCCCCCGAAATGGCGGCAGAGCCAGATCCAGCCGGCATCGCCCATGACGATGCCGAGCCAGGCCGCGAACGATGCCTCGATGAACCAGGTCCACGAGCCCGTCTGCACGTACTGCTCGTACGCGAAGATGCCGGCCGGCACCAGGATGAAGTCCTCGCTCAGGTGCAGGCCGATGCCGGAGATGACGAACGCCACGAAGATGGCGATCGGCCCGTACTCGACCAGCTTGCTGCCCCATTCGCGGAGCGTGCCCGGCTCGGGAGCTGCGGCCGCGGCGTGCGTGGCGGCATCGGCCACCGCAGGGTCCTGCGCCGCCACTGCAAGCGTCGCGAGGGCGACGGTGACGATGGCGGCGCGCATGAGCATGGAGGAAGTATAGGCATCGCCGCATGCGCCGCAGCGTTGCAAGGAAAGCGGCCCGCTCCTGAGGGAGCGGGCCGCGTGGGTTTCATTCGGTGAAGATCTCGTTCGCCCGAGGGACTCAGTCCTTCGAGTCGACCGGGATGCGCATCTTGTAGAAGCTGCCCCAGATGAAGTAGAGGGCCGCGGTGAAGAGCGCCAGGCCGATCCACAGCTTGAGCGACTCGCTCTGGATGGTGAGCACGATCTCGACGGCCAGCAGGCCGAAGAGCGTGGTGAACTTGATCACCGGGTTGAGGCTGACCGAGGACGTGTCCTTGAAGGGATCGCCGACGGTGTCGCCCACCACGGTGGCCGCGTGCAGCTCGGTGCCCTTGGCGCGCATGTCGACCTCGACGATCTTCTTGGCGTTGTCCCAGGCGCCGCCGGCGTTCGCCATGAAGATGGCCTGGAAGAGGCCGAAGAAGGCGATGCCGATCAGGTAGCCGATGAAGAACACCGGGCTGAAGAAGGGCAGGCCCAGCGACAGGCAGAAGACAGCCAGGAAGATGTACCACATGCCCTTCTGGGCGTAGATGGTGCAGATCTTGACCACTTCCTTGCTGTCCTGGATGCTGGCCTCGGCCTTGTCCAGGTTGATGTTCTTCTTGATGAAGACCACCGCGCTGTACGCGCCCGTCACGACCGCCTGGGTGGCGGCGCCCGTGAACCAGTAGATGACCGCGCCGCCCATGAGGAGGCCGAGCAGGATCTCCGGACGCACGATGCTCAGGATGCCCTCGATGTTCTTGCCTTCCGGCACGATCATCTTGTTCTTCGAGAGCGCCAGGATGATGCCGAAGATCATCGTGGTGGCGCCGACGACGGCGGTTCCGATGAGCACCGGCTTGGCCGTGGCCTTGAAGGTGTTGCCGGCGCCGTCGCCCTTCTCGAGGAGGAGCTTGGCCTGCTCGAAGTCGGCGTGGATGCCGTAGTCGCGCTTCAGCTCTTCCTTGATGTTCGGAAGGGCCTCGATGCGGCTCAGCTCGAAGACGCTCTGGGCGTTGTCGGTCACCGGGCCGAAGCTGTCGACCGCGATGGTGACGGGGCCCATGCCGAGGAAGCCGAACGCGATCAGGCCGAAGGCGAAGATCGGGGCGGCGAAGTCACGGTACGCGTCGGGCATGAGGAGGGTGAGGTCCTCGTTGCCGCTGAGCTTCCATCCTGCGGCCATGAGCACCAGGATGAGGAGGCCCGTCCAGAAGGCGCTGAAGTTGCCGGCCACGAAGCCGGAGAGGATGTTGAGGCTGGCGCCGCCCTGTGCCGAGGCGTTGGTCACCTCGTTCACGTGCTTGCTGGAGGTGCTGGTGAACACCTTGGTGAACTCCGGGATCAGCGCGCCCGCGGCGGTGCCGAGGCTGATGATCGAGGCAAGGATCCACCAGAGTTCCTTCAGCTCGTTGCCGCCGTAGCTCAGGGTGCCGAGCAGCGCGTGGCTGGCGAAGAAGGTGGCGACGATCGAGATGATCGAGGTCACGATCACCAGGCGGGTGAGCGGGGCTTCCTGGTCGAAGTCCTTCTTGCCGCCGAACGAGGCCTTGGACCACGCCTCGGTGATGAAGTAGCTCACCAGGCTGGTGATGATCATGAGGGCGCGCATCGTGAAGAGCCACACGATGAGCTGCATGCACATGGTCTGCTGGTTCGGCGTGCCGCCGCCGAGCGCGTACGCCAGGAAGGCGATGAGCGCGACGCCGGTGACGCCGTAGGTCTCGAAGCCGTCGGCGGTGGGGCCGACCGAGTCGCCGGCGTTGTCGCCGGTGCAGTCGGCGATCACGCCGGGGTTCTTCGGATCGTCCTCGGGGAGCTTGAAGACGATCTTCATCAGGTCGCTGCCGATGTCGGCGATCTTGGTGAAGATGCCGCCGCAGATGCGGAGCACGGTGGCTCCCAGGCTCTCACCGATGGCGAAGCCGATGAAGCTTGCGCCCACCAGGTTCGACGGGATGAACATCATGATGGCGATCATGAAGAAGAGCTCGACGCTCACCAGGAGCATGCCGATCGACATGCCCGACTGGAGCGGGATCGAGAGGGTGCGCATGCCGTCGCCCTGCAGGCTGGCGAACGCGGTGCGGCTGTTGGCGCGGGTGTTGATCCGGATGCCGAACCAGGCCACGCCGTAGCTGCCCAGGATGCCCAGGATGGAGCAGAGGAGGACGATGCCGACGGACATCGCGGGGCTGACGTGCGCGGCCTCGGTGCCTTCGCCGTGTCCGCCGCCGATCGGGTTCAGGAACCCGAAGTAGACGACCATGGCGCCGGCGATGAGGAACCACAGGAGCGCCAGGAACTTGCCCTGCTGCGCGAGGTAGCTCTTGCAGGTCTCCCAGATGATGTTGGAGACGTTGCGCATGGACGGATGCACCGGCAGCGCGTTCACCTGCATGTACTGGATCAGGCCGAACAGGGCGCCGAGGAGGGCGACACCGATGCCGGCGTACATGAGGGTTGCGCCCATCACGGCCTTGCCGAACACGCTGAAGATGATCTTGTCGTCAATCGGCGGGAGCTGCAGGTCGGCCTCGCTGGCGAGGGCGGCGGGTGCGAGTGCAAGCGCGGCGATTGCGGCGGGGGCGATGAATCGGGTCCAGTTCTGGGCCTTGGCCATGTCTTCGTCCTTGGTGCGTGTACCGGTGCCGGAAGGGCGCCGGGGAAGGGGGGGATTGTATCGTTGGCCCGAGGAAGCCGCCGCGGGCTGCTTGTATGCCCAATCCACGGCCGAGGTCGACTTTATGGGGCGGAAGTGCTAGAGGACCGCGACTCGCATGCCGCCGGCATCGAGATCGAAGGGGAACGGGCGAGCGAGCGGGTGGGGGGGGTGGCGATTCAGCCGTACCCGGACCCGTTCCGCTGCCCCTGTCGACCGGCACAGGAGGATCACGAACCCGCCGCCGCCGGCTCCCGCGAATGACCACGAGGCAACGTCCCGCCCGAGGGCCTCGATGGGCGCCTCCACGAGGGGCGTGACCGATGCCGGATCGACCGTGCGCTTCAGCTCCCGGTACTCGGCGAGCCTTCGCCCGAATTCGTCCAGGTCGCCCGCGGTGATCGCCGCCGCCATGGCGTGCGCCCCACCCACGAGGCGGGCCCGCGCATCGAGGACGGCCCGTTCGCCGCGCAGGTAGCGCATCACCACTGTCTCCAGGATGCCGCGCGCCATCCGGCGCTGGCCGCTGTAGAAGAGCACCGCCCGCTCGTGCAGCGCGCGGGTGAACGACGCGGGCGGCGTGATGGGCGTGACGTCCGGCACCTGGTGGATGCCCGCGCGCGTGGTGCAGAGCTTGATGCCACCCCACACGCCGCCCACCTGGTCCTGCCATCCACCGCGCGTGCTGATCATCTGCTCCAGGAGCGATGCACCGCGCGCAATGTGCGCGGGATCGGTGGCATGCCCGGCGATGCGGTCGAGCGTGGTCAGGAGCGTGGCGCCCAGGATGCTGCTGGTGCCGAGGCCGCTGCCGCGCGGCACCGCGCTGAAGAGCGTGATGGCCAGGCCACCTCCGGCGCCCCTGAGGTGCGCGCGCAGGTCCGCGCCCGGCTCGCGCGGCACCAGCCCGCTGAGGACGAGCGCCGCGCGCGGGAGGGCATCCCATTGCGACGGATCACGGTGATCAAGGAGCTGCCGCACGCTGCGGTACCGCGCGGTGCGCCCGGCGTCCACGGAGTGGAGCGTGATGGTCGGCTCCTCGGTGACGCGCACCATGGCCTGCAGCGGAAGCGTGCCGCCGAGCGTGGCCGCGGCATTCACCACGGCGCCGCCATGTTCGATGCAGAGGGGCGGCGTGTCGCTCCATCCGCCGGCCAGGTCGATGCGCACCGGTGCGCTGGCCCACACCGCCTGGTCCTGGCGCACGGCGAACGCCGTGACTGGGCGCGGCAGCGCGATGTCGCGCTCGACCGCGGCGCCGACGGCGGCCATCGCGTGGACGCGTGCCTCGTTGCGCTGCTCGGGCGCGGGCGAGATCGCCTCGAGCGCCGCATGCCGGCGCGCGACGGCGAGCGGCGCGGTCTTGCGCGGTGCCCACGGTGCGTGCAGGAGCTCGTGGGCGTGGAGGGTGGCCAGCTCTTCGGCGTCCGCGCGGAGCATCACGTCGGCGAGCGATGCGCGCGGCATCCGCCGCCACGCGGGCGTGGACTTCGTGCCGCGGGCCATCCACTGCGCGGCATCGTGCGCTGCGCGGCGCGTGCCCACGGGGAAGATGCGCGCGTGCCAGAGCGTGTGCGGGTTGCTGCCCCAGATGGCGTCGGCGGTGAGGCCGGTGCGGGCCGGCAGTGCGCGCAGTGGCTTGCCGGCGAACGTTCCACCGTCCGTGGCCGAGGTCTTGCAGTCGTCGTCGATGCCGTGCACCACTGCGCAGTGCCGGCCCGCTGCAAGCGGGACATCGAATGCCGCCAGCTTCGCCGGGAGTCCGCCGCTGCGGCCGATGCGGACGCCGATGTGCTCGTCGCCGCCGTGCGTTTCCTTCGCTCCCGCGCTGCGCGGGTGCAGGAGGTCGGGGAACATCCGCTCCGGCTCGCTTGATGCGAGTCGTTCCGCCAGCTCGCGCGTGGTTCCAAGGTGCAGGAACGATCCGGAGCGCAGCAGCGATGCGTGCAGCGCGATGCCGTGCGCGGCGGCGTGGAATGCGGAGAGTTGCTTCGCGCGGCGCGCGCCGCTCTTGGTGCCGGCGCCGCCTGTGCCTGCGAACCGCCCGACGAACTCCTTCGCGGTCGAAGACTTCGCCATCGACTCGGCGATCTCCTGATAGAGATCCAGGCTGGCGGTGCCGCGCGCGAGCGCCGGGATCATGGGTGCGGCGCCGCGCAGCAGCGCCTCGCACGCCTTCGTCGGGAAGAAGAAGATGCCGCTGTCGATCATCGCGCGGCCGCGCGCATCCAGTGCGCCGGCATCGCGAAGCGCCGCGGGCGATGGCTTCTGCAGCGTGCGGATCACCCGCTGCGTGCGGTCCAGCACGAACACGCCGTGGCGCGAGGCGCGATCGGCATCGCCCGGGAATGCCAAGACGGTCGCATGGCGAGCGCCGAACTGCACGCGCTCGCCCTTGAGGCGAAGTGCAGCATCGCCGCTCGCAACCAGCACGCCGCCCGAGGCGGGCAGGCTGAGTCGCGAGAGTTCCGCGAACGCCAGGTCGAAGAGCGCAGGCGAACCCATCGGCCCGATGCCGCGGCCGAGTCGCTCGAGCGGGACCCAGATCTTGCCCGCGGCGCTCCACGCGGGAAGACGTCGCGAGTCGCCGCCGGAATGGAGCACCAGGATGCGCTTGTCGCGCAGGAGGTCGCGCGTGGCGAGCGCCGCCATGCAAAGGATGGTGCTGCCGCCGCTCCCGATGCGCTTGCCGGCAGGATCGGCCAGGACCACGGTGGAAAGTCCCGCGGGGAGTGCGCCGAGCCGGCGCCGCACTTCGAGCATCCGTTCCGCATAGCGCTGCTGCACGCGGTTGGCCACGGTGAGCACCAGCAGGTCGAACCCGGGTGCCGCGGTGGGCTTCGAACTGGTCTTCGCGATGCGTGCGCGTGCCATGTCCGCTCGAGTGTACGGACCCGCGGTAGCCTCACGCGCATGCAGTGCTTTGCGCAGGCCCTTGACCTGGTGGACGACCCGGAGCTGATCCGCGTCTACGAGGAGCACCACCGCGCCGTGTGGCCCAAGGTGGTGGCTGCCCTGCGCGCGGCGGGGATCGCGCGCATGCGCATCTTCCGCCAAGGAACGCGGCTCTTCATGTACTGCGAGGGCCCGGACGGCTTCGACCCCGCGCGCGACTACCAGCAGTACGCACTCGACCCCGAGTGCCGCAAGTGGGACGAACTGATGCGCCGCTTCCAGCGCCCGGTGCCGGGCGCGCCGGCCGGTGCGTGGTGGGCACCGATGGACCTCGTCTTCGACCTCGAATCGTGCCCGGGCGCACGCACGGAGGGTGCCGCGGGCTGAGGCCCCGGCGCGCATCCATGCTCGGCAACCGACTTGCGAAGCAACTGAAGCACCTGCGCGGCTGGGCCAAGGCCGGCGGCATCACCTGCTTCCGCCTCTACGAGCGCGACATCCCGGAATTCCCGGCGATCGTCGACTGGTACGACGGCGACGTGGTGGCGTGGGTCTACAACCGCACGCGCGACGACACGCCGGAGAAGGTGCGCGCGTTCGAGGACCTGTGCGAGGAGGAGATCCTCGACGGCCTGCAGGTGCCGGGCGCGCGGCTCCACATGAAGTACCGCGGCCGCATCAAGGATCGCTCCGAGCAGTACGACCGCGTGGATGACCGCGGCGTGGTGCGCACGGTGGAGGAGCAGGGGCTCAAGTTCGAGGTGAACCTGAGCGACTACCTGGACACGGGCCTGTTCCTGGACCATCGCAAGACGCGGTCGATCATCCGCCACTATGCCAAGGGCAAGCGCGTCCTCAACCTGTTTGCGTATACCGGGAGCTTCACGGTCTATGCACGCGCCGGCGGTGCCATCGCCACCACCACGGTGGACATGTCGAAGACCTACCAGGACTGGACCAAGCGCAACCTGGAGCTGAACGGGTTCGCCGTGGACGGTGCGCTGCACCGGCTGGTGCACGCGGACTGCCTGCAGTTCCTGGAGGCGGGCCCCGCGCCGGGCGAGCGCTACGACTACATCGTGCTCGATCCGCCCACGTTCTCCAACAGCAAGCGCATGGAGGCGGACAGCTTCGCCGTGGACCG
>CAMBSR010000016.1 GCA_945870475.1 Phycisphaera mikurensis NBRC 102666 | reverse complement strand
GGATGGTGACCAGGAGGTCCTTGCTGGACACGTTGGTGCCGGCGTAGATGTTCGTTGCGCTGGCGCGGCCCGTCACGGGACTGGTGATGCGCGTGAAGGAGAGGTTGAGGTTCGCCTCGTCCAGCGCGGCGCGCTTGGCGTCGAGCATGGCCTCCGCGGAGCGCTGGTTCGCCAGCATCTGGTCGAACGCCTGCTGCGAGATGGCGGACACCTCCACCAGCGGGCGGTTGCGGGTCACCATGTCGCGGTAGTTGCGGAGGTCTGCCTCCACCACGGCGATGTCCGCCTTCGCCTTCTCCACCGTCACCTGGTAGGGGCGCGGGTCGATCGAGTAGAGGAGCTGTCCCTCGGTCACCTGCTGGCCGTTCTCGAAGCCCTGCGAGTCGATCCAGCCGCTGGCGCGCGGGAAGACCTCGACGGTGCGGACGCTCATGGTGAGGCCGGGGTAGTCGCGATACACCGGCACGTCGCTGACGGTGGGCTTCACGGTGCGCACCGGCGCGGGCGGCATGCCGGCGGGTGCATCGGGCGCGCGCGAGCATCCGGCGGTCAGCGTGATGGCCGGGAGCGCGGTGGCCGCGAGTGCGGCAGCCAGGAAGGCCAGGGTGGTGCGGTTCTCTCTCATGGTGTGTTCCGTGTCCTCGGGCTGCGTCAGCCGTTCGTGGGCGCGGCGGCAGGCTTGCTCGGCGCCAGGAAGTCGTTTGCGGTGGGCGTGGGGTTGAAGCGCTTCACGTCCTCGACGGCGGACGGCATGGGCGTGTTCTCCCAGCCGCCGCCGAGCGATCGGTAGAGCTCCACGGTGCTCTGCGCCATCAGGCCCTGTGCCTGCGCCAGGCCGTTGCGCGCCGTCACGAAGGCCTGCAGGAAGTTGATGAGCTGCGAGATGTCGATGGTGCCGGCGTTGTATTGCATGAACGCCAGTTCGAACGCGGAGCTGATCTGCTTGGTGCTCTCGTCGAAGTGGCCGTGCTGGCGGCGCGAGGCCTCCAGCGTGGCGATCGACGACTCCACCTGGTTGATGGCCTTCACCACCGCCAGCTGGTAGCGCAGCACCGCATCCGCGGCGCGAGCCTTCGCCTGCGTGACGCGGGCCTCGGCGGCGCCGGTCAGGATGTTCATGAAGTTCCAGCTGACCGCCGGAGTGATGCCGTAGGTCATGTTGTTCGAGACGCTCGTCAGCCCGCTGAAGTCGGGGGTCTGGATCACGAAGTTGCCCGTGAACGTGAATCGCGGCAGGTAGCCGGCCTCGGCGATGCCGATGTCCGCGGTGGCTGCCTGCAGCGCGCGTTCGGCGGCGATCACGTCGGGTCGGCGCTGGAGCAGGGTGGTCGGGACGCCGACGGTCACCGGCATTCCCATGACCGGCACCGCACGGTCCTGCTCCACCATCGTGCGCACCCGTTCCGGCGTCTCGGACAGCAGGATGGCGATGCCTGCCACCTGCTGCGCGATGAGGCCGTCGAAGCGCGCGGCCTCGCCCTCTGCCGATGCGCGGCGGGCGCTGACTTCCGCCAGTTCCACCTTGGAACCGGCCTGGAAACGCACCTTCTTCTCGATGGCGTCCACCAGCTTGCCGTAGCCCTTGGCCAGGTCGCGGAACGCGGCGCGCTGGCCCTGCAGCTGCCGGATGATCATGTAGCCCTGGGCAACCTCGGCGCGCACGCTCACCAGCGCGGCGCGGTACTGGGCAGCGCTCATCTGCACGCGCGAGACGCCGGCCTCGATCTGCCGGCGCACCGCGCCCCAGACGTCCACTTCCCATGCCGCGGACGCGATGTTCCACTGCCAGTTGTCGAAGCCCTGGCGGAGCGCGTCCGGGTTCTGGATGCCGATCTGGTTGCTGTCGACGCGGCGGTACGAGTAGGCGAGCCCGGTGTCCATCTCGGGGAACAGCTTGGCGAAGTCGACCGTGTACTGCGCGCGGTAGGTCTCGAGCGCCAGCAGCGAGCGTCGCAGGTCGATGTTCTGGAGATCCGCGCGCGAGACCAGCTCGTTGAGCGTCGGGTCCCCGAAGCTCTCCCACCAGCGCTCGCTCTTCGGTTCCGTGGCGCCGACCCCGTCGGTCAGCGGCACGCTGAAGCGGTCGGCGGTGGGGATCTTCGGCTCCTGGTAGTCGGGACCGATGGCGCAGCCGACCAGGATGCCGGCCAGCAGGGAGGCCGCGAGGAAAGCCGTGGCGGCAGAAGCAATCGTGGCGCGGCGCATCGCGCGGAGTGTAGCCGTGGGCGGGTTGGCGACCCGATGCCGAACGCGACGTATCGCCCGTCAGACCGCGGCGTTATCGCGCGCTGCATCGAGCAGTCGCTTCGCGTACGTGTCCATCGCGTCGCGCAGCTGCTCGAAGCTGTCCAGCACGTAGAGAATCGGCTGGAAATGATCGATCTCGAAGCTCGTGTTGCACACCGCCTCGAGGTCGAACGGGCGGCGGTCCACTTCCTTCGAGGTGAGCGCGTGCTTGCTCTCGCCGGGGCTCGAGATGAGGCCGCTGCCGTAGAGCCGGTTGCGGCCGCCCTCGCGGATCAGGCCGAACTCCACGGTGAACCAGAAGAGCCGCGAGAGGCGCTCGGTGTGGTGCGGGTCGTCGGTGGTGAGCGCGGCCTTGCCGTAGGTCTGCAGGAAGTCGGCGAAGGTCGGGTCGGCGTGCAGCGGCACGTGTCCGAAGATGTCGTGGAAGATGTCCGGCTCGGGCAGGTAGTCGATCGACTCCTTCGGGCGGATCACGATGGTGGTCGGGAACTCGCGCCGCGCGAGGCACGCGAAGAAGGCCTTCGCCGGCAGGTATCCGGGAACAGCCTTGCTCTGCCAGCCGGTGAGCGGCATCAGGAACGTGTTCACCGACTTCGGTCCCGAGAGGTACGGGATGTGATCGCGCACCAGCTTGATGTTGCGCGCGCCGGAGAGGTAGACGTTGCTGGCGTGGTCGGCCAAGTACTCCATCTGCCGGTCGTAGAGGGTGCGCCAGGTCTCCTGGTTCTCCTCGGTGTAGCCGGCGTAGTTCTGGTCGATGTACGCGCGCGTGATGTCCTGGAAGCCGGGCTGGCCGAACTGGTTGGCGTACTCCTGCGCGGCGCGGCCCGCGGGGCCGTCGATCATCGCGTGATTCAGGCTTCCGGACATCTTGTTCTGCATGGATGCATATTCTAGACCAAGGTAAATAGGTGCCGTGTTAACCCGGCACCCATTTAGGGCTTATCGCCCGAAGCGCGCCGGAACCTCTTCGGGCGACGCAAACGGCGGCGTGGCCGGGATCCGCGCAATGCCGATCTGCCCGCGCGCGTCGATGCCCCACGGATCCACGCCCACCACCTTCGGGTCGATGAGCCGGTGCGCGCCCGTGGCCTCCGCCGCGCGCATCACGCCTTCGCGGCAATGCGCGTTGAGCTCCTTGCAGAGCGCGCCCTCCTGCGCCGCGAACGGGTTCTCGCGCATCAGCGCCTGGCCGTCCACGAAGTAGCCCTTGTAGCGCGCTGCATCGATCTGGATCCGCGCCCAGCGCACGTCCGGCGCCTCGCCGTGGTAGATGCACCAGCGGTCGCAGAGTGCGCCGTCGGGTCCGTTCTCCTCGATCTGCTCGAGCGTCACCTGCAGCTCAAGCGAGTCGTCGCCGTCGTCCGGGAGCTCGAGCACCACGTCCACCGAGCGCAGCATGGACACCATCACCGACGCCACCAGGTGCCCGCTTGGCGTGGGCGCGACCTTGATGTCCACGCGGTCGCCGTCGAAGCGGATGCGCCCCATCAGGTGCGCGCGCAGGAATTCGTAGGCCTCTTCGGCGATCGCTTCGCTCATCACGGAATCGTAACTGGCCGCCGTACCATGCGCCCGTGACCCATCTTTGCGTGTCCATCGCGGTGGAAGCCCCCGACGAGGTCGATCGCGCGCTCGCCGATGCGGTGCGCGCAGTGGAGCACGGCGCCGACATGGTGGAGTGGCGGATCGACGCGCTCGCCGAGTGCGAGGATGCGCTGCGCCACGCGCGGCGCCTGGTGCACGGCTCACCGGTGCCGTGCATCGTGACGGTGCGCGGCGCGCGCGAGGGCGGCGAGTGGCGCGGCAACGACGCCGACCGCCTCAGCTTCCTGGAGGCGCTCTGCACCGCTGACGGCGAGCCTGCGCCCACCTACGTGGATTTCGAGCTTGCCGACATGCAGCGCAGCGCGAACCTGCGGCAGAAGCTGGAACTGTGCGTGGCGCACCCGGGCCAGGTGCGCACCGTTGGCACGCGGCTCATCCTGAGCGCGCATGACTTCGAGGGCCGGCCGCCGGCGCTCCTGCGCCAGTGGGCCGCCATGGCCGAGAGCGACGCCTGCGCCGTGGCCAAGGTGGCGTGGCGCGCGCGCAGCGTGCGCGACAACGTCGAGGCGTTCGAGCTGCTGCGCACGCGCACCAAGCCCGCCATCGCGCTCTGCATGGGCGAGGCCGGCCTGATGAGCCGCGTGCTTGCGCCCAAGTTCGGCGCGTTCCTCACCTTCGCGCACGCAGGCAACGATTCCGACGCGCACCGCGCCGCCGCCAACGCCGCCGGCACCGCGCCGGGCCAGGTCTCCGTGCAGGAGATGGTCGATCTCTACGGCTTCCGCCGCATCGGCCCGGCCACGCGCGTCTTCGGCGTGATCGGCTGGCCGGTGGGCCACTCGCGCAGCCCGCAGGTGCACAACGAGTGGTTCCGCCGCGACGGCCGCGACGCCGTCTACGTGCCCATCCCGGTGCCGCCCGAGTACGAGCACTTCAAGGCCACGGTGGCGGAACTGCTGGCATTCGCGCCGCTCGACTTCCGCGGCGCCAGCGTCACGCTCCCGCACAAGGAGAACCTGGTGCGCTTCGTGCGCGAGCAGGGCGGGCTGGTCGACGCGCTCGCCGCGCGGATCGGCGCCGCGAACACGCTGCTGGTGGAGCCAGGCGGCGCGCTGCGCTGCACCAACACCGACGCATCCGCCGCGGTGGACGCGCTCTGCGATGGGATGGGCATCGAACGCTCCGCGCTCCGCGAGAAGCGCATCGCCGTCCTCGGGGCCGGTGGCGTGGCACGCGCCGTGGCCGCGGGCCTTGCCGACGAAGGCGCGCGCGTCGTGGTCTTCAACCGCAACCACGACCGCGCGCAGCGCATGTGCGCGGAACTCACGCAGGGAACATCCGGCTCCGCCACCGGCTGCGGCGCGCTCGAAGGCCGCATCGTCGCCGGTCGCAGCAGCGAACTCGGCTGCGGCTGCTTCCACGCGTTCGTCAACTGCACGCCGGTGGGCATGGCCGGCGGGCCGGAGCCCGACGGCAGCCCGCTTCCCGACGACGTGGTGCTCGACGACACCGTCACCGTGATGGACACCGTCTACGCACCGCGCGAGACACCGCTCATCCGCGAGGCCCGCTCGCGCGGCGCACGCACGGTGGACGGCTGGGCGATGTTCATGAAGCAGGCCGAGCGGCAGTACGCGCTGTGGAACACGGACTGAGCCGCGTCCGTCGTGGCTATCCTCCGCTCCATGCTGAGCTACCGAACCGCAGGCGAATCCCATGGCCCCACGCTCCTGGCGCTGGTGGAAGGGCTTCCCTCGGGGCTCGCGGTCGATACCGCCTTCATCGACGCGGAACTCGCGCGCCGGCAGGGCGGCTACGGCCGCGGTGGCCGCCAGCGGATCGAGACCGACGTGGTCCGTGTCCTCACCGGTGTGCGCGCCGGCATCACGCTCGGCTCGCCGGTGGCGCTCGAGGTGCCCAACAAGGACAACCGACTCGACGACGCCGCCAAGACGCCGCCCGTCACGCGCCCGCGCCCCGGGCACGCCGACCTCGCCGGCAGCATCAAGTGGCTCACCACCGATTGCCGCGGAACGCTCGAGCGCGCGAGCGCACGCGAGACGGCCGCACGCGTTGCCGCCGGTGCGCTCGCGCGCGTCTTCCTCCGCGAGTTCGGCATCGAGGTGTTCGGATTCGTGAGCGGCGCCATCGACGCCACCTGCGATCCCGAGGTGAGCGCCGCCACGCTGCCGGAGCTGCGCGCCGCGCGCGATGCCAGCGAGGTGTACTGCCCGGACGCCGAGACCTCGGCGCGGATCGTCGATCACATCCACCGCGCGAAGGTCGAGAAGGACACGGTCGGCGGCCGCGTGGAGGCGCACATCCTGGGCGTGCCGCCCGGGCTCGGCACCTGCGTCCAGTGGCAGGATCGCCTCGATTCGCGCATCGCGGCCGCGGTGATGGGCATCCAGGCTTTCAAGGCCGTGGAGCTCGGCATGGGTGCCGACTGCGCATGGCACTTCGGCAGCCAGGTGCACGACCCCATCGAATACGACGCCGCGCGCGCCTCGGAGAGCCACCTCGGCTTCGTGCGCCCCACCAACAACGCCGGCGGGCTCGAGGGCGGCATGACCAACGGCATGCCCATCGTGGTGCGCGGCACCATGAAGCCCATCTCGACGCTGCTGCGCGGCATGCCGAGCGTCGACCTTTCCACGCACGAGGCGGTGCAGAGCCAGTACGAGCGCAGCGACGTCAGCGCCGTGGCCGCGGCGAGCGTGGTCATGGAGAACGTCGTCGCCTTCGAGGTGGCCCGCGCCTTCCTCGAGAAGTTCGGCGGCGATTCCATGGGCGAGGTCCGCGCGCACTTCGACGCCACCATGCGCATGGCGCGCGGGATGCACGGCGCATGAGCGGCGAAGCAGACAGCAACGGCGGCGTCCCGCACGAGGTCTCCGCGGCCAGCACCGCGCAATCGGCGATCGATGCCGTGGTGCGCGCCTTCGCGGCGGACACCGGCACGCTCCACTTCATGGGATCCGACGGTCAGCTCCACATGGCCGCGCTGCACGGCGAACTCCCGCCGCCCGTCCTCGCGCAGGTGCGCGTCATTCCGGTGGGCAAGGGCATGGCCGGCGTCTGCGCCGAACTCAACGAGCCCGTCACCTGGTGCAACCTCAACCGCGACAACTCGGGCGTGGTGCAGCCCGCGGCGCGCAGCACGGGCCTCGCCGGCTCGATCGTGGTGCCGGTGCGCGAAGGCAGCGCCATGGTGGGCACGCTCGGCATCGCCAACCGCGGCGAGCGCACCTTCACCGATGCAGAGACCGCGGCGCTGATGGCATGCGCGGCATCGCTGGCGCGGTTTCGCGCGCGCTGACGGCTCGCTTCATCGCTGACGGCTCGCTTCATCGCTGACGGCTCGCTTCATCGCTGACGGCTCGCTCCATCGCTGACGGCTCGCTTCATCTGCCCATTCACTTCATCTGCGATGCCAGCCATGCGCGCGCCAGCGCCAGGTCGCGCTCCACCGTGGCCACCGAGACGCCGAGCAGCTCGGCCACCATCGGCACCGTCATGCCGCCGATCGTGTGCAGCGAGATCGCCTCCGCGCGGCGCGGCTCGCGCTCGGCCAGCTCCGCGAGCTTCTCATGCAGGAAGTCCACGTCCGCGGCGAGGATGGCGTCTTCCTCCGGAGATCGGCGGTCGGATTCCTTGTCGAGCCCATCCGTCGGAAGCGCACTGTTCCGGCCGCCGCGCTTCAGCGCCAGGCGCTTGCGCCGGCGGTCGGCCAGCACGCGCATGAAGAGCATGGTGGCGATGGCGCTGAGATGGCTCTCGCTGGCGATCTTGGTTTCCTGGCGCAGGAGCCGCGTGAACGTCTCGCCCAGGAGCGATGTCGGGCTCAGCGTCGCGAACCCGGTTCGGGCGCGGTCCGCCGCCAGCTGCCGCTCGGCCAGCGCGCGCAGGGCGCCGTAATGCTCGGCCACCAGCCCGGCAACGTGATCGCGGCCCGACGGCGGGGCGCTCTCCGCCGCGGAGGGCGCGTCATCGGGCTTTTGCTGCTGGTCTTGCATGGGGTGGAGGCGATGCTGGTGCATCGTCCCCCGGAATTCAGCGCGTAGGCGGAGCGGAATCCCCTCACGAATTCCCAAGGCAATTTACGCATTTGTTCGCCATCGAACAACTGGTAATTTGCGGCCTACCCCTTGTGGGGTCGGAACTTGAGGCCGCTGCGAATCCAGCACCCTTCCCGATGCGAAGCCGCGCCGGTTCCGGTTCAATCTTGATTTCCGCACTCCGTAAGGAAGCCCGCCCGATGCTCAAGCAACTGATCGCCTCCGCCCTTGGCGTCGTCTCCATGGCCACCGGCTTCGGCGCCGGCCAGTCCGTTCCCGCGCCCGCCGATGCGGCCAAGGACAAGACCCTCTTCACCTTCAAGACCACCGCGCTCGACGGCTCCGCGGTCGATCTCCAGACCTACAAGGGCAAGGTGGTGCTGGTGGTGAACGTCGCCAGCAAGTGCGGCTACACGCCGCAGTACTCCGAGCTGGAGAAGGCCTGGAAGGAATACAAGGACCGCGGCCTGGTGGTGATCGGCTTCCCGTGCAACGACTTCGGCGGGCAGGAGCCCGGCTCGTCTTCCGAGATCCGCGACTTCTGCACCAAGAACTACGGCGTCACCTTCCCGCTCATGACCAAGGTGCAGACCAAGGCTGGCGCCGGACAGAGCGACATCTACGCCTTCCTCTCCGCCGCCACGGGCAAGCTCCCGAGCTGGAACTTCGGCAAGTACCTCGTGGGCCGCGACGGCAAGCCCGTCGCGTTCTACGGCTCGGGCGTGAATCCCACCGGCGACGAACTGCGCAAGGCCATCGAGCAGGCGCTCGGTGCCAAGCCCGTATCCTGACGGGATGCCACGTTCATCCACGACCCTGGGCCGATTCGCCAGCACCCTTGCGTTCGCCCTGGCGCTCGCGCAGGCATGTCCCGCGCTTGCCGGGTCGCTCGAGGATGCGCTCCGCCTGATCCCGTCCGATGCCACGTCGGCCATCGTGGTTGCCAATCCCAAGTCGGCGAGCGATGACCTGCAGCAGGCGATGGACCGCATGGGGAAGGCGGAAGCCGCCCTCGGCGGTCGCCCCATCGATCTCCTGAAGGCGCAGGCAGGCATTGGCCCGGGCTTCGATGATCGCGGTGCGCTGGCGGCGTGGAGCGTCGCTCGCGGCGCGGACTTCGCGTTGGTCACGGCGTGCCCGGTGACGGACGCGGATGCCTTCGTCGATGCCGTCTTCGAACCCGTCCCCGGCGGTGCCCCCGGCGTCATGCGTCCCCGCAAGGGCGGCGCCGATGTCTGGGTCCGCAAGACCCCCACGTACGTGGTGGCGGCCACGATGCCGGGCATCACCGAGGCGTGGGAGCCGAAGGATGGCTTCGGCGCCGTGCTCGCCGACCGCCTGGGTCGCCGCGGCATGGAGATCGTCCGCACTGCCGACTGCTTCGCGTGGGCCGCGGCACCGGTGATGCGTTCCATGGCGAAGCTGGCGCGGGAGACCGCGGCGCTCGACGCCGCCACCGCGCGCATGCTGCCCAAGGGCGATGCGCCGGAAGCCGCGGTCGCTGCCGACCTCGCGATGATCGGCAAGTCGCGCGAGCGCGGCGCGCAGGTGCTCGAGCAGGTGAACGATGCGCTGGTCGCGATCGATTTCGATGCCCTCGCCGTCGGCGTGCGCACCTTCGCGCGGTTCGATCCGAACGGCGATGTGGCCAAGGCCATGTCGCCCGCAGCCGCCGCGCCGCGTGACCTCACCGCGCTGCTCTCGCGCCTGCCCGATGCGGCCTTCTACGGTGCGGCGGGCTTTGACCTGTCCGCGATGGGTGGCCTTGGCCACCTGCGGCAGTTCCTCGCCACCGTTCCCGGCAGCGAGCGCATACCGCTTCCCGAGTGGCTCGACCGCGTCCAGGACAAGGTGCAGCAGGTGCAGGTGGCGGCGTACCCGAGCAAGCTTGGCCTGGCGGTGGGCGGCATCCTGAACGACGCATCGCTCGTGATCGTCACCACGGATCCGGCCGCCGTGAAGGCCGGCCTGCGTTCGTGGATCGAGAGCCAGACCGGCGAGAAGGACGGCCTGCGCAGCGAACCTTCGTGGGAGGAAGCGCGTCCGCTCAAGGATGGCAGCACCGTCTCCGCGTTCGCCGTGAAGGAAGTGCCCACCGGCCCGGGCGGTGACTTCATGCAGCGACTCCTCAAGCAGCTGGTGGTGAGCAGCCGCGGCCTGCACGGCTTCGCTCGTGAGGTGCCCGGCGCGTTGGTGGTGACCTACAGCCAGCGCACCGACGTGCTCGACCGCGCCACCGCGGCCGCGAACGGAACGGCCAAGAAGACGCTCGGCGGCAACGCCATGGTGCGTGCCATGGCGCCATGGCTGGTGCCGGATGCCGACGTGGTGGTGTTCGTGGGCGTCGGTCAGCTCGTGGGTGCGGCGCGGCAGATCGCCGAGTCGCTGCCGGGCGGTTCCGTCGACATGGTGCCCGCCGCTCCCGAGGGACTCGAGCCCGTGGCCGCTGCGGTGCGCTCCAAGGACGCCACGTGGGAGTCCGCGCTGGTGCTGCCTTCGGGCGTGCTGGGCGTTGCCTTCGACGCAGCCAAGGCGCGCGCCAAGCAATGAACGACCCACGCGTCACGCCCGGAGCTTCGGCGGTGGCTGGTTCCTCAGCCGCGCCCGGATCGCCGGCGATGTCGCTGCCGCGAATCCTCCGCGCGCGAGGTCATTCGTTTGCGTGGGGCCCAGGCACCGCGCCGCTCCTGATGGCCATCGTCAACGCCACGCCCGACAGCTTCAGCGACGGCGGATTGCATGCCGACGCCGCGTCCGCCATCGCCTTCGGCGAGCGCTGCATCGCGGACGGCGCGGCGATCGTTGACGTCGGCGGCGAGTCAACGCGCCCGGGCGCGCAGCGCGTGGACGTGGCGGAGCAGGTCGTGCGCACCTGCCCGGTGGTGGAGGCGCTCGCGCGCCGCGCGCCCGTCTCCATCGACACCACGCGTGCCGCCGTGGCGCAGGCGGCACTTGCCGCGGGTGCGTGCATGGTCAACGACGTGAGCGCTGCCACCGAGGATCCGGCAATCATTGAGGCAGCATGCAGCGCCGGCGCAGCCCTGGTGCTCATGCATCGCCTGCACGCGCCGGGCGAGGACCGCGTCAGCACCGAGGCTGACCCGCGCCGCCGCTACGGCGACGTGGTCCACGATGTGCGCGACTGGCTGGGTGCGCGCGTCGATGCCGCGGTGCGCGCGGGCCTGCCGCGCGAGTGCATCGCCGTCGATCCCGGGCTCGGGTTCGGCAAGGACGTCGCGCAGAACATGGAGCTCCTGGTGCGGGTCGGCGAGTTCGCATCGCTCGGCGTGCCGGTCCTCGTCGGTGCCAGTCGCAAGAGCTTCCTGGGTGCCGTGGCTGGCGAGCCGGACGCGGCGCGGCGCGATCCTGCATCGATCGTGGCGGCGCTCGAGGCGGCCTCGAACGGCGCGGCGATCCTCCGCGTCCATGACGTGCACGGGCACCGGGTGGCGCTCGCCGCATGGGCGGCTGTCCGCGCAGCCAAGAGCCGCTGAAAAAGTCATCGAGGCACGCGCCGCCGGTAGACGAAGAGCGGCGCGTGCCTCGGTCGATCAACCGGCGCGAACGCCGGGATGCGGAAGTTGGTCAATCGATGTCAGTGGCGCCGGCGCCGGCGGGTTGCGCCCGCAAGTCCCATGAGCGCCAGGACGCCGGGTGCGGGAACGACGGTCCCGTTCAGCACGAACGCGCCCGAAGTCCCGTCGCCGGCGGGGCTCCAGCGGCCCCACTCCGTCGGAATGTCGCCGACCGTGGCATACGCCTGCGTGGCCGGCTGCGAGCCGTCCGCCTGGCCATCCGTCCACGCGAAGGCGTCGCCGTCCGCATCCGTGAGCAGTCCGCCGATCGAGAGCAGGTAGTCGCCGCCGATCAGGGTCTTGTTGCCGGAGAGCGCCGTCGAAAGCTGGAACACCGGGCTCAGCACCTCCGGGACATACGTGCCGGTCAGCGTCTGCGTAATGAGCGGCGTGTTGATCGTCCAGGAATGGACCACGGGGTACTGGTTGTTGCCAGGCGTGATGCGCAGGATGGAAATCTGGATGGCGTAGACGTTCGAGGACAGGGTGGTCTCGGTCCACGGCGCCTGCGAGTTGATGTACTCCGACGAGCCCCAGAAGTCGATGCTGCCGATGGTGACGGTCTGCCCGCTGCCCACCGTGAACTTCTGGCCGAGTGCCTGGGAGTAGAAGTAGTTTCCGTTGCTCGAGAGGCCGTCGGAGAAGGTGCCGTCGCGCAGCTGCCAGCCGGTGACCGGATCGGTGGTCGGCGTGACGGGGCCGTTCTGTGCGATGACATCCGCCCCCGCGAGGGCCGACATGGAACCAACAACAACTGCACACGCTGCGAATGAACGCATGGCGAACCTTTCCTTCCTCGATGACCGTCTCTGTCGATGAAACGTGCCCCGGCCGGGTGGCTGGGGCATTCTGAAAGTAGCCCTTGTCCCGCAGGAAGCAACCGCGAGAACCGCGGTTCACCGCAATATGGCCGGATTTCTCCGCAGAAACCATTCCCGGACCCGGCTTCGGGTCATGAAACGCGACTGCAGGGGCGCGGGGAGGGCTCAGCCGCCGCCCGGACCCTTGCCGCCCGGCTTCGTCATCGCCGTCGGGTCGAGCAGCTTGTCGAGGAGCTTGGGCTCCACGAGCTTGTTGCGCAGCACGTATGCGCGGATGGTCTCGCCGCTCTTGTACGCCTCCTTGGCGCACGTGGCGGCGTTGTCGTAGCCGATGACGGGGGCGAGGCTCGTCACCATCATCAGGCTGCGCTCCACGGTCTGCGTGGCGTCCTTGTGGAGCTCCAGGTCCTCGATGCACTTGCTGCGGAACATGTCGCACGCGTTCGCGAGCAGCTCGATCGACTCGCAGAGGTTGTCCGCGAGGAGCGGCATGGCCGTGTTGAGTTCGAGCAGGCTGCCCACGCCGCCGAAGCCGCCGAGGGTGATGCTGGCGTCGTTGCCGACCACGCGGCAGGCCACCATGATCACGCTCTCGCAGATCACCGGGTTCACCTTGCCCGGCATGATGCTCGAGCCGGGCTGCGTGGCCGGGAGCACCAGCTCGCCGAGGCCGCAGCGCGGACCGCTTCCCATCCAGCGGATGTCGTTGGCGATCTTGCTCAGGCTGACGGCGATGGTCTTGAGCAGGCCGCTCGCCTCCACCACGCAGTCGCGCGTTGCCTGCGCCTCGAAGTGGTTCTCGGCTTCCTGGAAGCCGATGCCCAGGTCCTTCGAGAGGATCGCGCACACGGTGCGCGCGAAGCGCGGGTTCGCGTTGATGCCGGTGCCCACGGCGGTGCCGCCGATCGGCATGTTGGTGGCCAGCACATCGCGCGCCAGTTCCGCGCGTGCCACGGCGTAGGCCACTGCCGCCGCGTAGCCGGAGAACTCCTGGCCGACGCGGATGGGCGTGGCGTCCATCAGGTGCGTGCGGCCGATCTTGACCTGCTTGTCCCACTGCCGCGCCTTGGCATCGAGCGCCTTGTGCAGGCGCTTGAGCGCGGGCAGCAGCTGCTCGTTCAGCGCCACCGCGCCGGCGAGCTGCATGGCGGTGGGGAAGGTGTCGTTGGAGCTCTGTCCGTAGTTGACGTGGTCGTTCGGGTGGAGCGGGTCCTTGGAGCCGATCTTCTTCCCGGCCATGAGGCTCGCGGTGTTGGCGATGACCTCGTTCACGTTCATGTTGGTGCTGGTGCCCGAACCCGTCTGGTAGACGTCGATGGGGAAGTGGCGCATCACCTCGGCGCGGCGGTCCGCGAAGTCCTCGAGCAGGCGCTCGCAGGCATCGACGATGGCCTGGCCCTTGGCGCGCGGCAGTTCCTTCAGCTTCACGTTCGCCTGCGCGCAGGCGCGCTTCAGCTCGAGGTAGGCGGCGATGACCTGCGGCGGCACCGGGCGGCCGCTCACCGGGAAGTTGAGCACCGCGCGCTGCGTGGTGGCGCCGTGCAGCAGGTCGGCGTGCACGTGCATCTCGCCCATGCTGTCGGACTCGATGCGGGTCTTCGTGGCGGTGGCGGTCTTCGCGGTCTTGGTGTTCTTCTTTGCCATGGTGGTTCCCTGTGGGGCGGGCATGGTACTGGTGCGCCCGCCGGCGATGCGCCGATGCATCGCGCGCCGCAACTACACTGCCGCTTCACCAATGCAAAACATGGCATCGCAATCCGGAAGCGCAGCGCCCCGCACGTCCATCGTCGAGGACCTGTTCGTCGAATCGCTCGGCGTGCCCGAGGCCGAACGCGCGCAGTTGCTCGCTGCCCGAGATGCCACCGACGAGGAACGCGCCGCCGCCCGGCGCATGCTCGCGGCGTACGAATCCTCGGCGGGTCGCGTGGACGCCGCGATGGGCGCCCTCCGTTCCGAACTCGGCGAGGCACTCTCCGCGGGCGCCGGCAGCGCGGGCCGCTACGTGCTGCTCCATCCCCTCGGCGAGGGCGGCTTCGGCGAGGTGTTCCTCGGTCGCCAGGAACAGCCGGTGCGCCGCCTCGTGGCCATCAAGGTGCTGCGCGATGCGCTGGCTTCGCCGGCCGCGCACGCGCGCTTCATGGCGGAGCAGCAGGCGATCGCGTCGCTCGACCATCCGGGCATCGCCGGCATGCTCGACTCCGGCGAGCGCGCCGACGGCCGTCCGTGGTTCGCCATGCCGTACGTGCCTGGCCTGGCGGTGACGGATTTCGTGCGGGCGCGGACGCTCTCGGTGCGGGCGCGCGTCGAGCTCATGGTGCGCATCTGCGACGCCGTGGAGCACGCGCACCGCCGCGGCGTGATCCACCGCGACCTGAAGCCCGCCAACATCCTCGTCTCCGACGACGACGGCGCCATCCGCCCGCGCGTCATCGACTTCGGTGTCGCGCGCATGGCAGATGCGGCGTTCGGCGACGCGCGCGCCCGCACCGTGGAGGGCGCGCTCGTGGGCACGCCCGAGTACATGTCCCCCGAGCAGGCCGATGCCACGCCGCCGGACACGCGCAGCGATGTCTTCAGCCTGGGCGTGGTGCTCTACGAACTGCTCGCGGGCGGCCTGCCGCGCGATGCGCACGTGCTGCGTGCCGGCGGCCGCGCCGGGCTCGCCGCCGCCATCCGCAACAACGCGCCTTCGGCACCCTCGCGCTTTGCGCCCGAGGTGCGGCCCATCGACGCGGACCTCGACGCCATCGCGCTGTGCGCGGTGGCTGCCGACCCCGCCGAGCGCTACCAGTCGGTGGGCGACTTCCGCGCCGACCTCGTGCGCTGGCTCGACGGCGACACGCCGGCGGCGGCGCGGCCCTCGCGGCTCGGCCGCGCGTGGCGGTTCGTCCGTCGTCACCGCGTGGCGGTGGGCACGGTGGCGGCGGTCATCGCCGTCCTCATCGGCGCCACGGCGTATTCGGCACAGCAGGCGCACATTGCCGAGATCGCCCGCGCCGACGCCCAGCGCCGCGCGGAGCAGAACGCACACGTGCTGCAGTACGTGACGGGCGTGCTCGCGGGTGCGGACCCCACTGCCGAGGAAGGCCGCGACGACGTCACCGTGCGCGAGAAGCTCGAGGCCGCCGCGCGGGACCTGGAGGGTGGCGCGCTCCGCGACGCGCCGCTCGAGGCCGCCGAGATCCGCCAGGCGCTCGGCGATGCATTCGCCGGCATCGGCCGCGTGGACGATGCCGTGGCGCAGTACCGCGCCGGGATGGAAGCCGTGGCCTCGGCCCCGGAGGGCAAGGCACTCGAAGCCCGCCTCGGCATCCAGTGCGCTGCCACGCTCGCCAACGCGCAGCGCGGTGTGGACGCCGTGGTGGTGGCCAACCGCGCACGCGATGCGGCAGCCGCCACCCTCGACGCGGTGCTCCTGGCAAAGTCCCTGTCCACCCTCGCCGACGCCCAGCGCGTGGAGGCCAAGGACCTCGACGTCGCGCGCGCCAATGCCATGGAATCCGTCCGGCTGCTTCGTGCCACGCCCGACGCCCCGCGCGAGGAACTGGCCGCAGCCCTCAACAACCTCGGCCTGGTGCTCTTCGATGCCGGCGACCTCGATGTCGGCATCACCACCACCGAGGAAGCCATCGCCATCAACAAGGAGCTCGGCAAGGAGGGCGGCTACAAGGCCATGTTCGACCTCCACAACCTCGGGCAGATCGAGCGCACCGCCGGTCGCCTCGACGCCGCCGAAGGCCACGCGCGCGAGGCGCTCGCCATCGTCGACCGCCTGGCCGGCACGTCGCACCCGCACCGCGCCAGCGTGCTTGGAAGCCTCGCGCTCATCAAGCGCGCCAAGAAGGAATTCGCGGCGGGCGAGCAGTTCGAGCGCGAGGCGCTCAAGGTGCTGTTGGACGCCGGGCGCGGCGCGTCGCCGGATGCCGGCATCGCGTGGCTCAACCTGGCGAGCCTCCTCCGCGACCAGGACAAGCTGCCCGAGGCCATCGATGCCGGTCGCGAGGCGGTCAAGGTGCTCGATGGCGTGCCGGGCCAGGACCCGTGGCTGCGCGCCGCGGCGCGCATGTCGCTCGGCCGCGCGCTCACCGCATCGAAGCGCTTCCCGGAGGCGGAGCCCGTCCTGCAGGAGGCGTGGGGGCTGCTCGAGCCGCTCGGCATCGATCCCAAGCGCCGCTCGTCAGGACTCCTTGCCCTCTGCCAGCTCTACAAGGCATGGAATGCCGCCGATGCCGCCGCATGCCCGGACGCCAAGCTCGAGTCCTGCCGCGACCGCGTGAAGGCGTTCGAGGCCGAGCATCCCGGCGCCATCCCGGCCGGTTCGTACTGACACCACGCGCGGCAGGCGCGCCGCTACCCTTCGCGCTCCACGCGGCCGGCGAATCGGCTGCACGAACTCAGGAGATCGCCATGGGCTTCATCAAGGAATTCACCGACTTCGCCGTCAAGGGCAACGCACTCGACCTCGCGGTGGGTGTCATCATCGGTGCTGCGTTCGGCAAGGTGGTCAACTCCATCGTCACCGACATCATCATGCCGCCCATCGGCCTGGCCATCGGCGGCGTGAACTTCACCGACCTGCAGTGGGTGATCAAGCCCGCGGTCGAGGCCAAGGGCGAGGTCGCTGCGCAGGCGGCGGTGGCCATCAAGTATGGCTCGTTCATGGACAACATCTTCCAGTTCGTGATCATCGCGCTGAGCGTGTTCGTGGCCATCAAGTTCATGAACAAGATCGTCGCGCTGCGTGACCTCGAGCACCTGCAGAAGATCACCAATATCGCGTCCAAGGCCACGGATCGCGTCGCCGGCGCGGCGGGACTCTCCGACGACAAGAAGAAGGCGTGAGCCGGCCTGCCGGCCCTGCCGCCGGCGTGCTCACCCCACGCGCCAGCTGACGTACCGCAGGTCGAGGTACTCCTCGATCCCGTGGTGTCCGCCCTCGCGGCCGAGGCCGCTGTGCTTCACGCCGCCGAACGGGGCCTGTGCGGTGGCGGGCAGTGCGTCGTTGACGCCCACGATCCCGTACTGGAGCGCCTCGGCCATCCGCATGATGCGTGCACCATCGGCCGTGAAGAGGTACGCGGCCAGGCCGTAGGGCGTGTCGTTGGCAATGGCCAGCGCCTCCGCCTCGGTGTCGAACGTGTACACCGGGGCCACGGGGCCGAACGTCTCCTCGCGGAAGCAGAGCATGTCGGGCGTGACGCCGTCGAGCACGGTGGGCGCCATGAATCGGTCGGCGCACCCGGGCACCTTCACGCGCGATCCGCCGGTGGTGGCGTGCGCGCCGTGCGCCAGCGCGTCGGCGACGTGGGTCTCTGCCTTGTGCAGGCCGGCGTCCTCGATCATCGGCCCGATCTGCGTGCCCGCCGCGCGGCCGTCGCCCACCTTCAGCGCCGCCACGGCCGCGGTGAAGCGGGCCACGAACTCCGCGTGCACGCGCCGCTGCACCAGGAAGCGGTTGGCGCATACGCAGGTCTGGCCGGCATTGCGGAACTTGCTGGCCATGGCACCGGCCACGGCCTTGTCGAGGTCCGCGTCGTCGAACACGATGAACGGCGCGTGCCCGCCGAGCTCGAGCGAGACCCGCACCACGTTGGCCGCGCTCCTCGCCAGGAGGATCCGCCCCACCTCCGTGCTACCGGTGAAGCTCACGTGCCTTACGGTGAGGTTGTCGAAGAACGCCTCGGTGATTGCCGGCGCATCGAGCCCCGTCACCACGTTGAGGACACCCGCCGGGAAGCCTGCCTCCACGGAGAGCTCGGCGATGGCGAGCGCCGAGAGCGGCGTCTGCTCCGCGGGCTTCACCACCTGCGTGCAGCCGGCGGCGAGCGCCGGGCCCATCTTGCGCGTCACCATGGCCACGGGGAAGTTCCACGGCGTGATCGCCGCCGCCACGCCGCACGGCTGGCGCAGCACCAGGAGCCGCTTGGCCGGGTCGCTCGCGGGGATCGTCTCGCCGTAGACGCGCTTACCTTCCTCGGCGTACCACTCCAGGAAGCTGGCCGCGTACGCAACCTCCACGCGTGCCTCGGCGAGCGGCTTGCCGCACTCCTGGCTGCAGAGGTCGGCCAGTCGCTCCACGTCGCGGTGCATCAGTTCGGCAAGCTTCCGCAGCGGCTTTGCGCGCTCGATGGCGGCCATCGACTTCCACCCCGGGAACGCGCGCGCCGCGGCGTCCACCGCCGCGCGTGCGTCGGCCACGCCGCCGTCCGCCACTTGCGCCACCACGGCGTCGGTGGCCGGGTTGGTCACCGCGAACGTGCGGCCGGAGCGGGCGGGAACGAACGAGCCATCGATGAAGCAGGCGGTCTGCATGGGGGCAGGGTAGTTGGGGAGTCCATCCCGTCCCGCCACGTCACCCCGGAGGCCGAATCAGGCCTTCAGATGCGCATGCGCGGCATCCAGGTCCGCGGCGATCGGCATCACGGCGTCGAGCCGCGAGGTGCGGAGCGCCGTGGCAACGAAGTCCGTGGGGGCCACCAGCACCACCTTGCGCCCATCGCCCGCGAGCGTGCGCGCCACCTGCACCAGCATTCCCATCCCGAGCGATGCCATGAACGGCACCTGGGACATGTCCACGATCGCGTGCTTTCGCTTGCTGGCCGTGGACGCCGTGAATTTCAGCTCGATCATCCCCACGCCGGCCAGGTCGAGCGGGCCCACGATCTGGACGTGGGAGTGGTTGTCGGTGTGCTCGATGATGACGAGGGTGGTGGACATGTGGGGCCTCGCGG
>CAMBSR010000015.1 GCA_945870475.1 Phycisphaera mikurensis NBRC 102666 | reverse complement strand
AAGACCGGCGCCGCCGCTCCCGCGGGCGCCCCGGGCGCCCCCCCGACCGGCAAGCCCTCGGGCCAGGTCGATGCACAGGGCTACCCGCTGACCGAGAACGGCTACCGCATCGCTCCGCAGCCCGGCGTCTTCCGTCTTCCGTGGAAGGGCGGCGTCGGCCAGACCGCGCGTGCGTTGGAGATCGAGCAGATCGGCAAGGAAGCCGACAAGTGGGGCCCGGGCCAGATCATCGTGCTCGAGATCGACAGCCCCGGCGGCCTCGTCACCGAGATCTTCAAGATCGTCGACGCCATCCGCGCCGTCCGCGAGCGCCATCGCATGGTCGTCTGGGTCCGCGAGGCGATCTCCGCCGCCGCGGTGACCTCGATGCAGTGCGACGAGATCTACTTCCGCTCGATGGGCGCCCTCGGCGCCGCCATGATGATCAGCGGGCGCGACAGCGTCTACGGCGAGCCCCTCGACAAGTTCCGCGGCGAGATCGGCGACATCATCGAGAAGAACGGCCGTCCGCGCATGGTCTTCGAGGCGATGGTGCTTGCGAAGCCGGTGCTGACGTACACGAAGGACCCGGTCACCGGCAAGCCCACGTGGCACGACAAGATCACCGGCCTCCCCGGCGAGGTGGTGCTCTCCGACGAGAAGGACAACCTGACCTTCAACGCCAGCAACGCGCTCGACTCCGGCTTCAGCAAGGGCACCGCGGACACGCCGGAGGAACTGGCGCCGTTCCTGGGCCTCAAGGAGTGGTACGAGATCAGCGACTACGGCGTGAAGATCGCCACTGCCTGGGAGAAGCTCTACGAGGAGTGCCAGAAGGACTTTGCCTTCCAGCAGCAGCGCCTCCAGATCCAGCGCGCCGGCGGTGCCGAGGAGCAGATCGCCGTGCAGATCCAGATCATGGAGAAGATCCTCGACTGGAACCGCCGCTGCAAGCCGTGCATCGAGGGCCAGATCGGCAAGCAGGGCGTCGAGAGCGTCGAGAAGGAAATCAAGGACCTGAAGAAGCGCCTGGGCGAGATGCGCAAGAACGCCAAGACTTCCGGCAGCTGATCCTGTCGCAGCCGATCACGGTCCCCGCGGCGGTCAGCCCACTTCGCGGCGCTGGAACATCGCCACCGCCACGCACATCACCGCCACGATCATCGTGAGCCCGTAGGCCGTCGACGGCAGCAGGTACGCGAGCGGGATGTCCTTCTTCTGCTGGATGGCGTCCGACAGCCAGAAGGCCTGGAAATTCGGGACCACCGCATAGGCGGCCTTCAGGAGCGCCAGCTTCGCGTGGTTCGCGTCGAGCGCGCTTCCGGCGTTGCCGTCCTGCGCCAGCCGATCGAGCATGCCGCCGAGGTCGCGGATGTTGCGCGCGATCAGCCAATCGCTCATCAGTCCCAGCAGGAACGCACCGAAGGTGATGCCGAGCGTGACCACCTGCCCGAAGCGGGTGGAAACCGCCACGGCGATGCTCGCCAGCACCCACAGCCCCAGGAGCATCATCGCGATGGCGATCCAGAGGCTGCCATCGAACTGGGCCATGGGCAGTACCGGCGTCCAGTCCTTGGCGAACAGCAGGCTCAGGAGGTACGCCAGGCCGAGGAAGGGCACGCCGAAGCCGAGCATGGCCGCCGGGAAGCTCCATCCGTAGAAATAGTTGGTCCAGGTGGCCGCGCCGAAGGTGGCCGCCATGGCCAGCAGCCCGATGGTGAGCACCGGGTAGTGGTACGACGTGGACGCGGTCGGCATGGTGCCGTGCATTTCCACCAGCATGAAGACGAACGACAGGAAGAGCGTGCACACCGTCAGGGCGGCCGCCACCCCGAGGAACTTGCCCCAGACGAAGGCCGGCCGGCCCACCGGCTTGGAGACCACCGTCAGGGCGGTGCGGTTGTCGATCTCGCGGCTGAGCGCATTGGTGGCGAGGAACGCCGCCAGCAGGGTCCCGCAGACGAAGATGGTGGAGAGGGCGATGTCCACGAACATCCGCTGGTCGTCCATGAGCGTGAATCCGCTGAACGGGATGCTCAGGATGATCAGCAGCGTGCCCGCCACCAGCACCGCCAGCACCAGGGGCTGGCGGATGCACTCGATGGCGGTGTTTCGGGCGATGGCCCAGAGCTGTTCGAGGAGGTTCATCGGGACGTGTTCGGTATGCCGTGACGGTGCCTCGGCACCGGGAATACACTACCCTGAGCGCCGAAGTTTCGTCCGCCCCTCCGGGCGTTTCCCGCGTTCCCGCGACCCAGAGCATCGATGCGCACCGACCAGTACGCCTACCAGCAAGCGACCCGGATCGCCGGCCTCGGCCTGATCCTCCAGCTCGCCGTCGCGCTCGTCCTCTTCGTGATGGGCCGCGCCCTCGGCAGCACCGCCTTCGTCCATGGCAGCGCGATCGCCTTCGTCGGCGTCGCGGTGTGGGCCTCCCTGGTGGTGCTCTTCCACCAGCACCGGCTGGCGGCGCTCGAGGCGCTCGAGGCCGAGGAACTCCGTTCCGTCCGTGCCGACGCATCGGTCTTCGATACCGAGCGTGCCGGCGACGCGCTGGTGGCGCAGAAGCGCCTGCAGCGCCTGCAGCGGGTGCTCCTGCCGACGATGAGCCTGCTGGCCGCCGCGGCGCTCGCCTACTTCGGCATCAACACCGCGCGCTACGTCGCGAGCCTCGATGCCAAGCCCGGCCCCGACTCGCCGATGCTCGACATCACGCCGTTCGCGGTGGGCTTCGGCACCGGCTGGCAGCTCGCCGTGTGCGTGGCGCTGGCGCTCGTGGCGTTCATCTTCTCGCGGTTCGTCGCCGGCATGGCCAAGCAGCCGGCCTGGCAGAACCTGCGCGGCGGCGCCGGCTTCATGGTGGGAACGGCGCTGGTCCTCTCCGCCATCGCGGTGGGGCTCGTCGCCAATTCCTTCGGCAAGGGCAAGTGGATGGAGCCCATCGTCCTGGCGATCGGCGTCGGCCAGGTGCTCTTTGCGGCGGAGATCGCCCTCAACTTCGTGCTCGGGCTCTATCGCCCGCGCCGCGTCGGCGACAACCCGCGTGCGGCGTTCGATTCACGGGTCCTGAGCCTGTTCGCCGCGCCCGACTCGATCGTTCGCTCCATCAACGAGGCCGTCAACTACCAGTTCGGCTTCGACATCACGTCGAGCTGGGGCTACCAGTTGCTGATCCGCAGCACGGCGTGGCTCCTGGTGCTGGGCGTTGCCGTCCTCGTCCTCCTATCGAGCATCGTGGTGGTCCCGCCCGGGCAGCAGGCCGTGCGCCTGCGCGGTGGCGCGATCGTCGGCGACGTGTACGAGGGCACGGTGATGCTCAAGTGGCCGTGGCCCGTCGAGACCGCCGCGGTGCTCGACGTCGCGCGGATCCGCACGCTGCCCCTCGGCGCCAAGCCGATCAAGGTGGGCCGCGTCAACGTCTGGAGCGAGGACGAGAACCGCGACCCTGACCGTTACCCGTACATGGTGGCAGCGCCCACGCTCACCGAGCAGGTCAAGCAGGGCCTCTCCGGGCGGGAGGAGGGCGATGCCCGCCCCGATGCCACCGCCGATGCCGTCACGCAGCGCTTCGCGCTCGTCGATGCGGACATCGTGATGAGCTACCGCGTGTCGCGCGACGGACTCCTCGACTGGCTCGCCTTCGGCTCCGACGCGCGCGTGCGCCGCACCGCGTCCGACATGCGCGAGCGCATCCTGCGCGACATCGCGCTGCGCGAGGTCACCCGCTATCTCTCCACGCAGCCGATGGACTCGGTGCTGTCGCCGCGCGGCGACTCGCTGGTCCGTGCCCTGCGCGAGCGCATCCAGCAGGCCTTCGACTCGGCCAAGGCCGGCATCGAGGTGGTGGCCGTGCAGGTGCCCACGCTGCGCCCGCCCTCGGGCGAGGGTGCGGGCATGTTCGAGGAGATCTCGATCGACATGCAGAACGCGCGCAAGCTGCGCGAGGAGGCCGACCGCACGGCGCGTGCCTCCATGGCCGCCATCGCCGGCAGCCCCGAGCGCGCCGCCGAGCTGGTTGCCGCGATCGCCGAGCTCGAGCGCGTCGAGACCGCCGAGGGCGAGGACTCGCCGGCGGCCCGCGAGCGTCGCGCGGCGGTGGAGCGCATGGTGCTCGACGGCAAGGGTGCCGCGGCGCGCGTGATCGCCGCCGCACGTGCACGGCGCTGGGCGATCGTGATGGGCGCCGCGGGCGATTCCGCGGAGGTCCTGGGGCAGGCGCCCTCGTTCCGCGCCGCACCCGAGCTCTACAAGCAGTTCCGGACCATGCAGGTGCTGGGCCGCGCCCTCGCGGGCGTGCGCGTCAAGTACGTGCTGGGCGAGTCGGTGGCCGGCCGCACCGACATCGACGTCACCATGAAGCAGGCGGAGTCGGGCCTCAACCTGGCCGACTACCTCGAGAAGAAGGACAACTCCCCGCAGGGGGCGAAGTAACCCATGACACGCACCATCGGCATCGTCGTCGGCGCGCTCATCGTGCTCGTGCTCGTTCTCTACAACACGACCTACACCGTGAACTTCCATGAGCTCGCGGTGGTCACGCGGTTCGGGAAGCCTGCCGGGGTCGTGTCGGAGCCCGGCCTGCACCTGAAGGCGCCGTTCTTCATCGACCAGGTCACGCGCCTCGACACCCGCCAGCAGCTCATCGAGAGCCCGCTCGAGACGGTGCTCACGCGCGATGGCCAGCAGGTGCTCGTCCAGGCCTTCATGACCTGGCGCATCGACACCACGCCCGAGGAGGCACTGCGCTTCTTCACCAGCTACTCGTCCGTGGACGGCGCCTCGAGCGCGCTCGAGACGCAGCTGCAGGGCGCGCTCCGGGCCATCGGCGGCTACGCCTTCGGCGACCTGGTCGGGCAGGGCGGCAAGCTCCCCGAGGCCGAGGCCACCATCCTGGAAGACCTGAAGAAGACCCGCCTCGCCGGCACCATGCCGCTGACGGTGGGCATCTCGCAGGTGGTGCTCCCGAACAAGACCTCCATCGCCGTGCTCCGCCGCATGGCCGCGGTGCAGGAGACCCTGGCCAACCTCGAGGAGGCCAAGGGTGCGAGCGCCGCGGAAGCCGTCAAGAGCCAGGCCAAGAGCCAGGCCGACATCATCATGAACTTCGCCGACCAGTGGGCGGCGCGCATCGAGGCCAAGGGCAACGAGGAGGCCACGCGCTACTACCAGGAGATGAAGGGCGAGGCCGAGCTTGCGATCTTCCTCGCCTGGCTCGACACGCTCAAGGTGTCGCTCGGCAACAGCACCACGTACATCACCGATACCACCCGTGCGCCGTTCCACCTGATCGACCTCGATTCGCCGGTGGACGCCAAGGGCATCCCGCAGCCGCGCTCCGCGCCGGCGAAGAAGTGACCGACACGAAGTGACGGACGAGCGAGCCACCCGATGACCGACATCGATCCCAACATCCCCGCCCCCGGCGACGAAGCCCCGCGCCGCGGCGCGAGCGCGCAGTTCACGGTCTCCGCGAGCGCCGGCGCCGAGGCGGCCATGCGCCAGGCCATGGACCCCGCCAACCAGTCGCTGGGCGAGGCGCTGCGCCTCAGCTACCGCGTGCTGCAGGTGGCCATCCTGGTGCTGGTGGTGGTCTTCCTCTTCAGCGGCTTCCAGCAGGTGCAGGACGGCCAGACGGGCGTCAAGACCTTCTTCGGCCGCATCGTCGGCGCGCCTGGCGATGAGCAGGTGAGCCCCGGCCTCCAGCCCTTCTGGCCGTACCCGGTGGGCGAGATCGTCCTTCTCCCGCAGAAGGATGCCGTGGAGCTCAACAAGGACTTCTGGCCGCGCTTCAAGGACGGCGTCAGCACCGTCGACCAGGCGGCGGCCGCCACCATGGTGGATGACCCGGTGCGCCCCGGCATCGACGGCTCGCTCGTCACCGCCGACGGCGACCTGGCGCACGTGCGCATCTCCGCCGAGTACACGGTGGAGGACGCCGTGCGCACGCTCGACGAGTTCCAGCCCGAGGTGCTCCGCGAGGTGGTGAGCAAGGCGCTCCGCCGCGGCATGGTGCAGACCGCCGCGCAGTTCACGCTGCAGGAGCTCCTCGAGAACCGCGACGGCCCCGAGCAGGTGCTGCGCCAGCGTGCGCAGGCGACGCTCGATGCCATGAAGTCGGGCGTCAAGCTCGGCACCGTGACGCTCTTCGAGAAGATCGCGCCGCTTGCCATCCGCAACACCTTCAGCCGCGTGCAGGAATCGCGCGAGAACGCCAAGCTGGTGGTGGAGAAGGCGCAGCAGGAGGCGAATTCCACCCTGGTTGGAATGGCCGGGCCGGAATACGCGCAGGTCCTCGACCTGGTGCAGCGCTACGAGACGGAGCTCACGCGCGGTGACATCGCGGCCGCCGACGCCGTCATGCAGGAACTCGGCACGCGGCTCGAAGGCGGCAGCAACGTGGGCCAGACCTCGGCCATCGTCGCCCGCGCGCAGGCGTACCGCAACTCCGTCCGTGCGACGCTCGGCAAGGAAGTCGGCCGCCTCAACGGCCTGGCCGCGTCCTACCACGAGAACCCCACGCAGCTGGTGCGCAAGCTCTGGCTCGATGCGGTGCGCGAGGTCCTCGCCTCGCCCACGGCCGAGATGGTGGCCGCGCCCGACGCCGGCGGCTCGGTGCGCATCGGCCTGGAGAGCTCGAACGAAGTCATGCAGGCACGCAGGCAGGACGAGGTCGAGCGCCGCAAGATGGAAGCGCGGTCCGCGCTCACCCCCGGCGGCAGCTTCCAGCTCGGAAGCCGGCAGATCATGATCGATGCGCCCGGCCGGCGCCTCGACAAGAACGCCCAGAAGGGCTTCGGCCGCGAGTGAACCGCGCGCACGCAGCGGAGCAAGGAGCAGTCGGCAATGGCAAGCGGCGCGTCGTCTGACATCGTGGTGGAGGCAACCGGGCTGACCAAGGTCTTCACCGACTTCTGGTTGCGCCAGAAGGCCGTGGCCGTGGACGGCATCTCCTTCGAGATCCGCCGCGACGAGATCTTCGGCCTGCTCGGCCCCAACGGCAGCGGCAAGAGCACCACCATCAAGATGATCCTGGGGCTCCTGCACCGCACCAAGGGCCTGCTCTCGGTCTTCGGCAAGGAACCGACCGACGTCGCCGTCAAGCAGCGCATCGGCTACCTGCCCGAAGAGAGCTACATGTACCGGTTCCTCACGCCGGTGGAGACGCTCGACTTCTACGGCAAGCTCTTCGGTCTCCCGCGCAACGTGCGCCGCAGCCGCATCGACGAGCTGCTGGAGATGGTGGGCATGACGCATGCGGCCAACCGCCCGGTGGGCGAGTTCTCCAAGGGCATGGCGCGCCGGCTCGGCATCGCTCAGGCCCTCATCAACGACCCGGACCTCCTGATCCTCGACGAACCGACCTCGGGCCTCGATCCGCTCGGTTCGCGGCAGGTGAAGGACCTCCTGCTGGACCTCGGCCGCCGCGGCAAGACCATCCTCCTCTCGAGCCACCAGCTCGACGACGTGCAGGACGTCTGCGACCGCATGGTGATCCTCTACGGCGGGAAGATCCGCAGCGAAGGCACCGTCACCGAGCTCCTCGAGGACTCCGGCCGCACCGTCATCACCACGCCGCGGCTCGATCCCGCCACGGTGGTGACCATCGAGCGGATCATCCGCGAGACGGCGCACGTGGAGGTGGAACGCGTGGCCGCGCCGCGGCAGCGGCTCGAGGACCTCTTCCTGGAGATCGTCGAGCGCGCACGCGCCGACAAGGCGTCCACCAGCGGTGCCCAGGCGGGCGGCCCCACGGCCGCGTTCCTCCGCGGCGACGAGTCGCAGGGCACCGGCCTCATCGAGGAACTCGCGGCCGCGCCTGCGGCGGCACCGAAGTCCGCTGCGCCCGCCGTCCCCGCGGCGCCGGCCGCGCCGGTGGCGGACCGCGCGGTGCTCGACGACCTCGTCTCCGGCAAGCCGTCCGCGCCCGCGGCGGCTCCCGCCCCGCGCACCGCCACGCCGGATGCGCCGAAGGGCGTCGACCAGTCCGTGATCGATGACCTCCTCGGCGGAGGCGGCGGATCGTGACGCTCCTCGTCCAGCGGCTCCATCGCTGGCTTGCCGAGCGGCTCGCGACCCGCGCTGCGCGGATCGTGGCCACGCTCGTGGTGCTCGGTGCGCTTGCCTGGGTGGGCTGGCCGCTCCTGCAGACGTCCCTCGACCTGCAGGCGCAGCGCGCCGGCATCCTGAAGTCGCTCGAGAAGTGCTCCGCCAAGGACAGCGACCCCGCCGCGCTCGAACTGCTGCAGCGCAGCACCGTCACCGTGGGCGACCGCACCTACGGCGGTCCGCGCATGATCTCTCGCGCCGTCGACCTCTTCGACGAGGATGGCACGCTCGCCGCCGACGTGAAGGCCGAGCTCTCCTGGCGCCTCCTCGGCGACCAGGTCCCGCTCTGGATGCCCTACGTCCTGGTCCGTTCCCCGGCACTCGTGATCGGCGTGCTCGGCGCGGCCGGTGCGGCGGCGCTGATGGCGGTGTGGCTGGGGCTCCTGCTCCCGGTGCTCGAGGTGGGCGGTGCCGTCGCCGCGCTCGGTGCCTTCCTCTGGTGGATCGGCTGGCCGGTCGGCACGCAGTGGGTGGTGAGCGCCGCGCTCTCGCTCCTCCTCTTCGCGTTCCTCTGGCGCGCGGCCCGCGCGCTGCTCTCGCTGCGCTCGGGCTCGTTCGCCGTGGCCTCGAACACCGCGCTCGAGGGGATCCGCACGCTGGCCGCCCCGGGCTTTGCTCTGCCGGTGGCGCTTCTCCTGCCGTTCCTGGCGCTCTCCCGCGAGCGCGGCGATGCGCTCTACCAGGCGATCCCCGGCTTCCTCGACTGGGGCCACACCTGCGTCTACACCTTCGCCGCGCTGTTCGTGATCTTCTTCGGATGCGCGAGCACCTCCTTCGAGATCCGCGACCGCCAGGTGTGGTCGGTGGTGACGAAGCCCATCTCGCACGGCGGATGGCTGCTCGGGAAGTGGATCGGCACGCTCACGCTCGGACTGGTGGTCGTGGTGGGCGGCACGGTGCTGCTCGCCGCCGGCACCGCGTACCTGGCCTCGCAGAAGCCGCTCGACGAGCGCGATGCGCGCGACGTGCGCAACACCGTCCTCGTCGGCCGCGTGGGCACGGTGCCGCAGTACGAGCAGCTGGCACCCGACCGCCTGCGCGAGATCGTGGATGCGGCCATCGAGGCGGATTCCGTCCTCAAGGCCGACATCGCCAACGGCAGCGCGGACGAGGCACAGGCCCGGCGCACGCTTGCGACGGCCAAGCAGCGCGAGTTCCTGGAGCAGCAGCGCCGCATCGGCCCCGGCGAGAGCCGCGAATTCACCTTCCGCGGGCTGAACCAGGCGGTGGCCCTCGGGCGGGACATCACGCTGCGCTACAAGCTGCACGGCGGCGGCGAGGACGACCACCAGAAGTTCCCCGCCATGATCCAGTACGCCTCGGGGAAGGGTGCCGGCATGTGGGAGCTCCGCGAGTGGACGCCCGCCGAGAACTACTCCATGGGCATCGACCCCAAGTTCATCGACCCCGACGGCACGCTCCGTCTGCGCGTCTTCAGCGCCGGCTGGGACGAGGAGAAGAAGCAGGCCGCCCCTTCGCCCATCACCATCTTCATGCAGGATGACTCGCTCGAGGTCATGGTGAACGACTCCACGTTCACCGGGAACCTGCTCGCCGCGATGACCGTGGACGGATGCAAGATCGCATTCCTCTCCGCGATCGCCGTGGTGGCCGGTTCGCTCCTCAGCTTCCCGATCGCGGTGCTGCTGGCCTTCGGCGTCTTCTGCATGGCGACCATCACGCCGTTCCTCTCCAGCTCGCTCCGCTACTACTACCCGGACCAGAAGAGCGGAACCATCGTCTGGGCATTCCAGTACGTGGTGCTGGTCATCGCCAGCGCCATCGAGTTCCTGCTCCGCGGCTTCGCCGCGCGCAGCCCGAGCGACTCGCTTGCGCAGGGCCGCTCCATCACCTGGGACGTGCTGGGCGACACCGTCCTCACCATCGGTCTTGCCTGGACCGGGGGACTGCTGCTCCTGGGCTGGCTCGGCATCCGACGGAAGGAGATCGCCGTCTACAGCGGCCAGGGCTGACCCGTGCGTGACCGTCCCGTCCAGATCCTCTCCCTGCTCATGGCGCTACTGGCGCTTGTGGGGGCCGGCGCACTCCTGCCGCGCATCGTGGCGGCCAGCGACGAGGCCAAGCTCCGCTACACCGACGTCTCGGTGGAGGGTGCGCCGCCGATCGTCGCCGTCGGCGCCGCGGTCGGCGCGCTCCGCGGGCTGGTGGTCGACTACCTGTGGATCCGCCTCCAGCAGATGCGCGAGCTGGGCCAGTTCTACGACGCGCGCAACCTGGCTGACCTGATCACCAAGCTGCAGCCGCGCTTCGGCGAGGTGTGGGCCTTCCATGGCCACAACCTCGCGTACAACCTCTCGGTTGCCACCAGCACGCCCGGCGAGCGCTGGCGCCTGGTGAACGCCGGCATCGACCTGGTCCGCAACAAGGGCATCCGCTACAACCCCAACGACCTGATCCTCTACAAGGAGCTCGGCTGGTGGTTCGCGCACAAGGTCGACGGCCTGAGCGACGATGCCCACCTGTACTACAAGCGCGAGCTGGCCAAGGAGTGGCACCTCCTGCTCGGCGAGCCGCCGCACTCGGTGGAGGACCGCGCGGCATGGCTGCAGCGGATCGCGGACGCGCCGGACACCTACGAGGAGCTGGTGGCCAAGGAGCCCGGCGTGGCCGCGCTGGTGGACGCCATCGAGGCCAAGATGCGGGCCTTCGACCCGAAGTTCAAGGCGAAGCTCGACCGCGACTTCCTCATGAACCACGGCCGCTGGAAGTCGGTGCACAGCACGCCCGGCTACGCGCGCGTGTTCGGCCTGCAGGAGCAGTTCCGCCGCCGCGACCCGGCGTACGCGGCGATGGACGACCTGTTCTCCGACCCGGCCAGCCAGCAGGCCCTCGATGCACTGGTCACCTACCTGCGCAAGCGCGTCCTGCTCGACGACTACAACATGGACCCGGCGCGCATGGCCCGCTACACGCGCGACTTCGGCCCGTTCGACTGGCGGCACCCGCAGTCGCACGCCTTCTACTGGTCGAAGATGGGAAGCGAGATCGGCTCGGAGCGGTACAACAACGACGAGGACATCTACCGCATCCTCAACGACGACCGCACCACCATCCAGTCCATGCAGGCCCTGGCGCACACCGGGCTGATGCGGGTGGACCCGTTCTCCACCGACAACCCCACCCGCATCTACGACCCGCGCTGGATCGGCTCCATCGACCGCTACTTCCGCGAGCTCTACCAGAAGCACTACAAGGCCCGCGGCGGTGGCCCGGACACCTTCGTCGACTTCTACGAGAACTTCATGGCGCAGGCCGTGCGCGAGCTCTACCACGCCGGCGAGGTGGAAGAGGCGCAGAAGCTCCTCGAGCAGCTCGACGCGCTGTGCGGACGCGGCGGCCTGATCCCGAACAACAAGTACGTGGCCCCGGTCGACGTCTTCGTGCGCAACGCCACCTTCGGCGAGTACGAGATGGTGCCGGACGTGGCGCGCACCGACCTCTTCGCCATCCTGCGGCGCGGCTTCATCGAGGGCTACCTCGCGGGCAAGAAGAAGGTCCTCGAGGATGCGCTCGTCTACGCGCGCGACCTCACCGAGTACTTCAAGTCGACCCGCTACACCGACTTCCGCACCAAGATGGGCGACGCGCGCCTCGCCGACATCATCGGCTCGCTCGAGCGGAGCGTGGAGGACGTGATCATCAACATCATGCAGGATTCCTCCCTGCCGCTCGTGGATCGCCTCACCATCTACAACCGGCTCCCCGAGGACCAGCGCGCCATGGCGTACGACGCGGCCAAGCCGCGCATCGAGGCCGACCTGGCCGAGAGCCCGCTCGCCGTGGCCGGCGGCAAGCTGGACGCGCTCTTCCCCGAGCCGCCCAACATGGATGCCTATCGCGCACGCCGGGCCGAGCGCGAGAAGGAACGTGCTGCCGCCCTCAAGGCGATGCAGGACGGCTCCATGGACCGCAAGCGCTGACGGGCGGTAGCCTTCGGGCGTGAGAAGCATTCCGCCCGCCATCCTCTGCATCGGCAAGAACTACTCCGACCACGCGGCCGAGATGGGCGGCAAGGCCCCCGAGGCGCTGGTCATGTTCATGAAGAACCCGGCCAGCGCGTGCGGTGACGGCGATTCCATCGTCATTCCGCCGATCTGCGACGAGCACGGGCCGCAGGTGGATTACGAGGGCGAGCTGGCGCTCATCGTGGGCCGCGATTGCCGCGACGTCCCCGAGCACGATGCGCTCTCCGTCCTTGCCGGCTACGCCGCGGCCAACGACGTCACCGCGCGCTGGTGGCAGCGCGAGGGCGGCGGCGGCCAGTTCTGCCGCGGCAAGGGTTTCGACACGTTCTGCCCGATCGGCGCCATGGTGCCGGTCTCCGCGGTACGCGACCCGCATTCGCTGCGCGTGGTCACGCGCCTCAACGGGACGGTGATGCAGGATTCGTCCACCTCTCTCATGCTCCACCCGGTGGCCCGGATCATCGCGGAGCTCTCCCGGGGCACCACGCTTCTCTCGGGCACCGTGATCCTGACCGGCACGCCGGCGGGCGTCGGCTTCGGCCGCACTCCCAAGGTGTTCATGCAGGCAGGCGACGTGGTCGAGGTGGAGATCGAGGGCGTGGGCCGCGTGCGCAACCCGGTGAAGCATGCCTGAGGAACCGGGGCAGGGCAATCCCGTCATCGAGCGACCGGGCGCGGCCGCGCGCGCATGCCTGGCATGCATCCGGTTCTACCAGCGTCGCATGGCGTGGGCCACCCGCGGCTGGTGCCGCTTCGAGCCCTCATGCTCCAACTACACCATCGAGGCCGTCGAGCGCCACGGCGCACTGCACGGCTGCTGGCTGGGTGCGCGCCGCATCGCCCGGTGCAATCCCTGGGGTGGATGCGGTCACGATCCGGTGCCGTGAGCAGCCGGCGGCGGAAGCGATCCATCGAGCGTGCGTGCTGCTTCCTCGAGCGTCGTGCGGTAGCGCTGGGGCTCCCACTCATCGTGCGGGCGCGCCACCACCACCAGGTCGAGGCCCGCGGGAAGCACCGCGGCGCGGAACGCCTCGCGGAGCATGCGCTTCATGCGGTTGCGCGCCACGGCGCCGCCCACCTTTCGCGAGACGCTCAGCCCCAGGCGCGTGACCGGCAGCCCGTTCCGCACGCCGTAGACGATGATGCCGCCGCAGTCCTTGCGCCGGCGCAGGGCATAGGCGCGGTCGAAGTCCTCGCCGCGCTTGACGCGCAGGACCGCCGGAAACCGTTGGTGGCGGGGCCGTTCCACGCGCGGAGGGTACCGGGGCGGCAGCGGGGGCCATATTCTCGGCGCTTGGCGGCCATGCGGGGCAGGGCTATGATGCCCGACTCGTGGTTGGGCGGCGCTGCCGTCCCCGCGTTGAACCTTCGGTCCTTCCCCAACGGAGTCGGAACGTGATTGACGCCCTGAAGAGCGATGAAATCGTCCAGAAGCTCGGTGGTCGCTTCAAGCTGACCGCCCTGATCCAGCGCCGCCTCGGCGAGCTGGTGGACGGCGCCCGCCCGCTCGTCGAGCGCAATGGCCGCACCGACTTCGAGGTGGTGATCGACGAGATCGTGCAGGAGAAGATCACGATCGACTGGGAAGCCAGCGGCCTCGAAGCCCCCGCACGTCGCTGACCGACGCTTCGCAGTTCCATGACGCGCGACGACTCCGTCTCTGCCGTCAGCATGCAACCCGGCAACCCGCGCTGTCCGCGCTGCGGCCATCCCCTTCGGATGGTGCTTGTGCATGGCCACGGCCAGTGCGGGACATGCGGCATGAACATCCAGCCGTGCTGCGACGGCGACTCCTGCACCGCCGGGCAGCCGACGCCCGAACGCCCCAACGGCTGACCCCTCGCGGCATTCGCGGGACGCACACATTTTGGGGCACCTCCTCCCGCCGCCGCGGAATCCGACCGCAGGGATTGACCGCGGGGCCGATTGTGCCGATACTTCCACTCGACCGCACTGGAGAGGTGTCCGAGCGGTTGAAGGAGCTAGTCTCGAAAACTAGTAGTGGGCTCGTCCTACTCGTGGGTTCGAATCCCACCCTCTCCGTTTCGCGCGCCCCGCCCATGGCGGGGCGTGCGTCGTTTTGGAGGTGGCGCGCGCAGCCGGCGTGAGTGCGGGTGGCGCCGGCGCAGCTGGCGTCAGGGGCGCGCAGCCTCGGCTTCGCGGATCCAGCCCGAGCGGCCGTCCGGCAGCTCGATCCGCAGCCAGCCCGGACGCGTGTCGATCACGGTGCACTCCACGCCCGCGCCCAGGGGCTCCACGAACGCCGGCTCGAAGCCGTCGCCGTTGCCCTTGCGAAGCGTGACGCCCGATTCCACGAGCACTGCGCGAGGCCGGACCGCGTGGAGTGCCTCGTCCGCCGCAACGCTGCCGCCGAAGATCACCCAGCCCGCGCACAGCGTGCCGAGCACGGACCGCCACACGCCCGCGTGACGAATGTGGCCGCTGCTGCGTGCCATGGCGAACCGCGCCGCAAGCAGGGCCCAGAAGCCGAACCAGCACAGCCAGCCAAGCGTGAGCCGCGTGCCACGCGGCACCAGGTTCCACCAGCTTGCCACCGAGTCCACCAGCAGCGTGCCGCCCGTGCGCTCGAACGAGCTGGAGACGGTGGAGCGGGCGCGTGCCAGGTTGTGCGCCAGGTCGGCGTCGCCGGGCATGAACCGCTCGGCGCGCAGGTAGGCGGCGATGGCGCGTCCGACGTCGCCGGATTCCATCCACGCATTGCCCAGGTTGAATTCAAGCGGTCCGTTCTCGGCGCCCGCGGCACGGATCCGTTCCCAGCGCTCGGCGCTGTCGCGGAAGGCCTGGAGGCTGGCGGCGGGGTCGGTGCGGCGGAGCTCGATGCCGCGTTCGTACGCGGCCTGTGCGGCCTCGGCGGCGGCGGGCGCCCGCTCCGCGTTCTCTGCATGCGTCGTGGGCGTCAGCGCAGCGCAGGCGGCCACGCATGCAACGGCAAGCGTGCGGAGGAAGTGGTTCATCGCGCACCTCCATTGCCGGCGTGGAGCCGTGCGGAGTCGAGCGCGTCGATGATGGCGCTTGCCTCGGCGGCGATCTCGGTGGGGCCTGCCGATCCGGCGCCGGCGTAGCGCGCACGGTCGCAGCGCGAGAGCAGTTCGGAGACCCGCTCGCGGAGTGCGGCATCGACTCCGGCACTCGCGAGCACGCGCGCCATGTCGCCGCGCGTGATGGTCCCCTGTGCGCGGCCGGTCATGTCCTCGACGAAACCGGTGACCGCACCAGCAATGCCGGCGGCATCGTTTGCCTCGCGCAGGCGGGACTCCGCGTTGCGGCGCGCGCGGCTGCGGCGGACGAGTCCGCCGTCCCGTTCGTGACGCGCCCGGTGGAGCCTCCAGCCGAATGCGGCGGCCGCGAAGAAGGGCGGCAGCACCAGGCCCGCGACGGTGAGCCCGTCGAGCCTGATCCGTTCGTCATCCTGCACCATGGCCGTGGTGACGGGGCGATTGGCAACCAGCCCGCCGGCCACTTCGGTGAGCTTCGTGCCGGGCTGCGAAGCATCGGCGCCCGGCGCGCTGCCCTGCGCCGAGACGATCTTCGCCAGGTCCATCTGGTTCCCCGGTGTCACGGTGATGGGCACGGGCTGGCTGCGTGCAACGGCGTAGGACCTGCTCTTCGGGTCGAAGTAGCTGAACTCGAGCGGCGGGATCGCGGCCGTGCCCGCGCGCAGCGGCCGGACCGTCACGGTGAAGCGCTTGACGTTGCCGGTCACCGTGCCCGAGAGCGGTTCGTTCGGCACGCGGAATTCCTTGGCGAGCGCAGCGTCGTTGGCGAGCGCCGGCGGCTGCAGCGTCTCCAGGCTCGAGCCGCCCTTGAGGTCGGTGATGGTCAGGGTGAGCGTGAGCGGGTCTCCCACGGCCACCGTGGTGGGCTTCGCGGCCACCGATAGCGAGTAGTTGCCGACGGCGCCGGAGAACGACGCCGGGCGACCGGCGTCCGGCAGGGGGAGGACCGTGATTCCGCTCGGCAACGCGGTCACCGAGAGCGGCCGCGATTCGCCGATCATGAGCTGGCGCTCGTTGAAGAAGTTCTGCACCTCGCGCAGCGCCAGCGGGTAGGTCATGCGCACGCGCACGTCGCCGATGTCAGGCGTGCCGGTCTTCGGTGGCCACACGCGCCGCGTGAGTTCGTAGACGAACCAGAGCTCCTTGGCGCGCATCTCCTGCTGCGCGCGCGGTGCGGCGTTGCGCTGGCGAAGTTCCACCAGTTCCTGCTCGAAGACCCCCCATTGGCTGCCCTGGAGGTCGACCAGGTTCCACATCTGGCTCTCGTTGAGCATGCCGTGCGCCTGGTCGCGGAACGGCCTGATGGCGATGCGCAGCACCAGTTCGAGGGGCTGCCCGATGTACGCCTCGGGGGGCTGGCCGAACACCTCCGCGGAGAGGAGGTCGCCGGCGTCGCTGGTGCGGACCGTCAGCTGCTGCTCGGGGCTGGAGTACTGCTTGCCATCCACCAAGACGGTGACGGGCGGGATGCGGATGGTGCCCACGCGCTCGGGCGTGATCTCGACCGCGTAGTTGACGGTGGTGGACGAGCGCATGCGACCGTTGCGGATCTCGGTCATGGAATGCCGACCGCGCTCGAGGATGCGCACGGCCGCGCCCTCGATCTCCGGCGCCGGCGGCGGGGCCACGTCCGTGGCGTCCTTGATCTCGATGAGCAGCAGGACCGGTGCGCCCTCGAACGCCTCGGGTGCGGGCATGGTGAAGCGTGCATCGCCTGCCGAGGCAGGGCGCAGGAATGCGAGGCAGAGGAGGATGGCCGTCACGGTCGCGCGCATCGCGTTCATCACCAGTCCTTGATCGGCGGTCGGCCCCGCCCGGCTTCGGCCTGCGCCTTGCGTTCCTGTGCGGCGCGACGTTCGCGCTCGCGGTCCCGGACGGCCTGCAGGAGCCGATCGGCCTGTTCCTTGGTCATCTGGCCGTCCTTCGGCTGGGCGTCGGATGGCTTGGGCTGGGGCTCCTGCTTCTCCTCGTCCTGCGTGGGCTGGTCCTGGGGCTTGGACTGCTGTTGGTCTTGCTTGTCCTTGTCCTTGTCCTTGTCCTTGCCGTCCTGCTTCTGCTCGTCCTTCTTGTCCTGCTGCGTGTCCCCGTCTTCGGGCTTCTGCTCGCCCTGCTTGTCTTGGTCCTGCTTCTTCTCGTCCTGCGGATCCTTCTTCTCTTGATCCTTGTCCTGCTGGTCGTCCTTCTGCTTGTCCTGCTTGTGCTGCTGCTTCTGCTGTTGCTGTTGCTGCTTCTGCAGCTCCTCCAGCGCGCGCAGCAGCCGGCGGCTCTGTTCAGCGTTCGCGCGCGACTCCTTGTCGCTCGGGTCCGCGTAGGCGGCGTCCTTGAAGCCCTTCAGGCTCTCGCCAGCGTCCTTGATTGCCTGCTTGAGCGCCTCCGGATCGACCGGCGCTCCTGCAGGTTCCGGCGCCTGCTGCGCATCGGTCGCATCGGCGGCCTTCTGCTGCTCCAGCATGCGCTGCGCCGCTTCGGCCTGCTCGCGGGTGGCGCCGTAGAAGCTGGCGGCGCGGTTGTACTGGCTGGAGGCCGAAAGCGCGGCGTTGGTGCGTTCGCCGCCCGAGGCACTGGCGCCTGCGCGGGCAAACTGGGTGGCCGCCTCCTTGAACTTGCCTCCCCGGTAGAGCGCCACGCCCAGGTTGTATGCCGCTTCCGCCGACGTGGGACGCGCGCCGAGCGCCGACTCGAAGGCCGTGGCGGCCGCTTCGTTGTCGCCCGCATCCAAGGCTGCACGGCCTGCACGGACGGCGGCGTCGAAGTCCGCGGCGGGCGGCGGGGCGTCGTTGGTGGGCGCGGTGGGAGGCGCGGCCTGTGCCGGCGCGGCCTGCTGCGCGTGCGCTGCTGATGCGCATGCCACGAGCAGCGCCGTCATCCATGCGTTCGTCCTGTTCATGGTGCGACCTCCGTCGGAGCCGGCGCACGGCGTGCGGGCACCAGGCTGCTTGCCAGGAGAAGCGCGAACGCAAGCCCGGCGAACCACTGGTACCGCGGCGTGCGTCGGGTCACCGTGTTGGCCTCGAATTCCTGCCGTTCGAGCGTTCCGACGGTCTGTGCGTAGGCCCGAGCCATGTCCACGCGACCGGTGCCGGCGGGGATGAACGCGCCGCCGCCGGCGAGCGATGCCTCGCGGAGGACACGCTCGTCCATCTTGGTCCAGATCTCCTGCCCATCGTGCACCAGCCATTGCACCGCGGCGCCGCTGCGCCCCACCGGGATGCGTGCGCCTTCGGCGGTGTCGCCGATGCCGATGGCATAGACGTGCACCTGGTGGTCCGCGAGCGCCTGCTTGGCGGCCGCCACGGGATCCGAATCGGCGCCTTCGCCACCGAGGTCCTCGCCGTCGGAGAGGATGACGATGGCGCGGCTGCCGGAGGAGTTCGGCGGGAAGCTTGCGGCGGCGAGTGCAATGGAGTTTGCCAGCGCGGTGCCGCCGCGGGCGCCGGAGAGCGGCTTCAGTTCGTTGAGCGTGGTGCGGAACGCGCCGTAGTTCAGCGTGAGCGGCACGCGCAGCGCGGCGGTGCCGGCGAACTCGATCAGCCCCACGCGGTCGCCGCCAAGCGATTCCACCGTCTCCTCCACGAACTGCTTGGCACGCGAGAGTCGGTCGGGCGACGCATCCTGTGCCGTCATCGAGCGGCTCACGTCGACCACGAAGAAGACGTCTGCGCCTCGGCGCTTCACCTCCTCCACCTGCGCGCCCCAGCGCGGGTCCATCAGTGCCGGAACGAGCGCTGCCAGCGCGGCCACCGCGAGCGCCGCGCGCACGAAGGGGCGGATGGCGCTTGCCCGGGGAGCGATGGAACGCAGGAGCGGCGTGTCGGCAAACGCCTGCAGCGCCCGTGCGCGTCCGCGTGCGCGCACCGCCACCAGCACGGCGAGCACCACCACCGCCCAGATCCAGTTGAGCGCCGCGGGATTGGCGAACGTGAAGTCGGTGGAGTTCACGGCAGCGTCCTCCACCGCGTCTGGGAGAGGAGGAGCTCCGCGCACACCAGGAGGAACGCCACGAGCAGCAGCGCCGGCACGCGGAAGCCCGCCACCATGAAGCCCTCCACGGAGAGGTCGCCGAACTGCAGGTAGCGCCGCTGCTCGGTGGTGGTCTTCTCCAGGCGGTCGATGGTCTCGTAGATCTTCTCCAGGCTGCGCGAATCGGTGGCCCGGAAGTACTGGCCACCGGTGGCGGCGGCCATCTCCTTGAGGAGCTTCTCGTCGATCTTCACCGGCACCGGCACCAGCTGCGTGCCGCCGAAGGGCGTCTGCATGGGGTAGGGCGCCTCGCCGATGGTGCCCATGCCCACCGCGTAGAGGGTGATGCCGTAGGTCTTGCAGATCTCGGCCGCGGTCACGGGCGCAATGTCGCCGGCATTGTTCTCGCCGTCGGTGAGGAGGATGATGGCCTTGCTCTTGGGCTTCGGCAGGTCGCCGCCGCGCTCGGTGGCATCGCGCAGGCGCTCGGCCGCAAGCGCCACCGCTTCGCCGATGGCCGTGCCGTCCTCGCTGCGGTTGCCGGCGACGGCGACGTCATCGAGCACCTGGACCAGGTAGTCGTGGTCGAGCGTGAGCGGGCAGACGCTGTCTGCGAACCGCGCGAAGGAGATGAGGCCCACCAGGTCGCCCGGACGCCCGTTCAGTCCCTCGCCTCCGAGGACGAAGCGGCCGGCCACATCCTTCAGTGCCGTCAGGCGGTCGGCGCGACGGCCGTCCTTCTGGAAGTCCATGGCGAGCATGGAGCTCGAGCGGTCCACCACGATCTCCACCGCGATGCCTTCCACGAAGACCTTGGTCTGCTCGTTCGCCTTGATCGGCCGAGCGATGCAGATGGCAAGGAGCGCCAGCGCCGCGGTGCGCAGCGCCAGCGGAAGCCAGCGCGTGCGGGACACCAGCGTGCTGCCTGCCGCGCGCAGCGGTGCCACCGACGGGAAGCCGATCGTCGCGCGTGCGCGTGGCCGCAGCACGGGGATCCATGCGAGCGGTACCACAAGCAGCAGCAGCAGCCACCAGACGCTGTCCTCATGGAAGCCGCTCATGGACGCGCCTCCTGGTTGGCGGCGTTCTCCGCAGCGTCGTGCACCGGGGGCTCGGCGGCCTCTGGCTTGGGCGCGGTCCGCTCCACGAAGCCGCGCATGGCGGCAAGCGCGCCGTCGCACGTGTCCGCGCCGGGCCGTGCCGCGGCGAACTTCACCATGTCGGCCGAGCGGAGGAACGCGCCGATGGTGCGTTCGTGCTCGCCGGCAAGATCCGGGTGGTGCGCAGCCTCGCGGAGGAACTCCTGCGTGGTGCGGTCGGGCGCGGCGATCGCGAAGCGTCGTTCCACGTACGCGCGCACGACGTCGGAGAGCCGTACGAAGAATCCTTCCACTTCGCCGCGTTCCGGCAGGCGTTCCTGCTCAAGCCGTGCCAGTTCGAGCATCGCCCATTCGCCGGCGGGCAGTTCTGGTTCGGGGGCGTCGGGCGCGCGTCGCGACATCAGCTTCCAGACGGCGACACCGCCCACGATGACTGCTGCCGCCGCCATGGCCCACCACCACCACGGGCGTCCGCCGATGTCGACTGGCCCGCGGATGCCGGAGGCAAGCTCGGTGAGCGGCATGTCGTCGCCCAGCAGCGAGGTCAGCGTGACCGATGCCGCGGGAATCTTGGCGGTGAGTGTCTTGCCGTCCACGTCGGTGGCGGAGACCTCCATCGCCGGCACCTCCAGGCTGCCTGCATCCCACGCCACCAGGTCCGCCGTCAGCAGCGTTTCGCCCGCGGCCGCCGCGCCGCCCTTCACGGGGCGCACGTCGAAGGCACCGGCGGTCTCGCCCAGGCTCGGCATGCGCACCGACATCCCCGCGGGCGCGGTGGCCGTGATCCGCAGGGTGATCGGCTCGCCCGGCTGCCATGCCTTGGCGTCAAGCGTCCGCGTCACGCGCAGCTCGCCGTCGGCGGCCTGCTGCTCGACGCGTGCCTGTGCGGGTGCGCGTTCGGTGGCGCGCTGTGCGGGCGCGCGCTCCGTGGCGCGGCGCGCATTCGGCGCGGGCGTCGCA
>CAMBSR010000014.1 GCA_945870475.1 Phycisphaera mikurensis NBRC 102666 | reverse complement strand
CTCCACCTGGTGCCCCGTACCGGCCACCAGCCCCGCAGGAACGCCGAGCTCCGCGCGCATCGCGGCGCGCCATTCGCGGAGCGGCCTTCCCAGCATCTCGCCCTCCGCGGCGCGCAGCGCGCCCGCGCTCCGGACGGTGCATTCTGGCGCTCGAGCCGGTGCGTTCACGCGAGATCCTTGCCAGCCATCCGCAGGCGTCCCTCGCAGTGCGCCAGCTCGCGCGAAAACGTGGCGCGGTAGAGCGCAAGCCGACGCGCCGGATCATCGAGCCCCGTGCCGAACGAGCGGTTCGGATCGACGTAGATGCGCGGCACAGGGATCTCGTCCACGCGCAGTCCGTGCGCCACCGCCTGCACCCAGAACTGCAACGGAAAGTCGTACCCGTCCACGTCCAGGCGCAGGCCGCGCAGCGACGCCACGCGGTACGCCTTGAATCCGCAGAACGCATCGGTGAGCCCGGGCCCAAGTGCCAGCCGCGTGCCGCTTGCCGAAGGCAGGCTGCCGAGGCTGGCGTTGATCTCCGCGGTCAGCGTCATGTTCACCTCGCGCCGCCCTCCGGGGGCATCGTCGTCCCCCGCCATCGTGCGCAGATAGCGGCTGCCGCTCACCACGTCCGAGGAATCCGCACGGATCGCCTGCAGGAAATCGGGGATGGAGGAGGGCGAATGCTGCTCGTCGCAGTCCATCGTGATCACCCAGCCATATCCGTCGGCATCCGCGGCGTGGAAGATGTCCTGCATCGACCGGCCATAGCCGCGGTTCGTGCAGTGCCGGATCACCTCCACCGGATGCGCCGCCAGCTTCGCAGGTGTCTCGTCCGTTGAGCCGTCATCGATCACCAGCACATCGCGCACGTACCCGCGCACCGCGCCCAGCACGCGATCGATCGACCGCGCCTCGTTGTAGACGGGGATCGCCAGCAGCACTCGTGGGAGGCCGATGAATGCCGCGGTCATTGGATGGGCAGCCCCTTCTTCTTCCAGAGTGCCAGGAGCGCCTCGCCGGTGGTTGCCTCGACGATCGAGCCATCGTCACCCGTGCGTCGCAGCGCGTCGCCGCGCGAATCGAGGCGCTGCTCGATGGCCGGCGACTCAAGCGTCGGCTGGGAGAACACCGTCACGCCGCCCGCGCCGGGCACCACGCGGTCCACGCGCTGCGCCACGCGGCCACTGCGTGCGTCGAACCAATAGAAGCCGTACTCCGTGGGCGTCTCGGACTTGGGGAAGAGCCGCGTGAGCAGCAATGCCTCTGCCTGCGAGAGGTACCCGACCGCCGGCACCGGCCACCGGCGCGGCGGGGAGGCTGCCGCGGAAGGCACCACGTCGGCCACCTCCAGCATCGGCCGTGGCGAGCCCGGCACCGGCGCAGTGCGGATTCCCAGCTGGGAAGAGGTGGAATTGCTCTTGCCCTTGCGCATCGTGGTGCGCACGGTCCACAGTTCCCGTCCGCGGTCCCAGCGCACCCAGTAGCGGCCATCGGTGTCGCTCACCGCGGTGCCGGTCGCATCAAGCAGCGTGCGCACCTGGACGCGGACCAGGAGTCCCATCTCCCGCTCGTCCTTGGTCCATTCGTTCTCGCGACGGTCGGGATTCGCGACGCCCTGCGCCGCATCGATCGCCACCATCGTCATGTAGCCCACTTCCTGCACCTCGCCGTTCGCGTCGGAGCGGCTGATGCGGAACCAGTGCGGTACCGGCAGCGCGCCCTTGCTCGCCACGGGATCGAGCACGTGCCGCAGCGCTTCCTCGTCAAGGCCCCTCAGGAGATGGTCACCGCGCTCCATGCGCGCGGTGCGGTCCTTGGCGAGCACGCGCGGGTCCACCACTTCCATGGTTCGGAACGAGCGCTCGAGCAGGGAAGACATCGATGCGTAATCGCTCTCCGCAAGGAGCGCGGAGATCACCATGAACTCGTTCGGTGCCACCTGCAGCATGAAGTAGCCCTGCACGGCGGAGATCTCGTCATCGCCCGTGCCCTCGCGCAATGACGTGTAGAGGATGGCTGCCGGCCGGCCGCCCATGTCGAATTCCTTGCGCGCGCGGACCGCAAAGACCGCATTGGGTGCAGGGCGCTCGCTCACGCTCTTCACATAGGCATCGATCTGCTTTGCGGGCGTGCTGGTGGCCTCCGATGCCACCAATCGCGTGATTCGCAGCACGAAACGCGGCGGATCGGCGCGCTCCGAGACGATCCAGGTGGCCGTGGCGCCGGTGCCTTCGGCACGCATGATGCTCCCCGTTGGCGGGCGAAAACGCATGCTAAGCAGCTCAAAATCGAGGAAATCGGCATCGAGGCCGTCCTTCGCGGCCGGGGCGGCGGGGGGTGCCTTGGCGGTGTCGGCGGCCGAGGGTCGGTTATCCGGATGCTGAGCGCCCTTCGGCGGGTTTGTCGGCGGGGCGGCATGTCCCACGGAGACGAGCGTTGACAACGCGAGACTGATAATGCAGTGGACGGTGGTGGTCATCGCTGGATTGCGGTGTGCTGGGGCGGTGTGAACGTCTCGCGGTACGCGGCGGTGGAGGCTAGCGTGGGCTGAGAACCTCGACTTGGGAGTTCTGCATGTCTCGTGCCATTGACAGTTTGCCGAGTTTCTGTATCCTTGGCGATTCGCGTTCTCTCCAGCCGCGGATGCCAGGCAACGTGCCGGCATGCGGAAGGGGAGTCGACGCGCTCGGATTGAGGAACGGCACACCCATGCAGGGCGGCAAGATTCGCATTCGGATGGAAGCCTACGACCACCAGGCGCTCGACGCGTCTGCACGTGAGATCGTGGATCACGCCAAGCGCACGGGCGCGCGCGTTGCCGGCCCCGTGCCGCTGCCGACTCGCCGTGAGATCTACACCGTCAACCGTTCGCCGTTCATCGACAAGAAGAGCCGCGAGCAGTTCGAGATCCGCACCCACAAGCGCATCATCGACATCACCGAACCGAACCACCGCACCGTCGAGGCGCTGAATCGCCTCGTCGTCCCCGCCGGCGTGTTCGTCAAGATCAAGGCCTGACACCAGGCACCACGTGCCGGCGCGCCTTGCGCCGGCATGACATCACCAGCCGCGTCGCCCACCTGAAGGCAGAGCGACCTCCGGCAAGTCACCAGGGCCCGCAGTCTCCAAGACCCGCGACCCGCAACGCAGGAGCAGCAAGATGACCACCGCGCAGATCGGCATCCTCGGCAAGAAGATCGGCATGACCCGCTTCTTCAAGCCTGATGGAACCAACATCCCCGTCACCGTCATCCAGGCCGGCCCCTGCTTCGTGACGCAGGTGAAGACCACGGAAACCGACGGCTACGCCGCCGTCCAGATCTCGTTCGACGAGATGAAGCCGCGCAACAGCACGCAGGCCATGATCGGCCACGATGCGAAGGCCGGCGCCGCCCCGCAGCGCATGCACCGCGAGATCCGTCTCGAGAACGATGCAGAGGCGCAGGCCTACACGCTCGGCCAGGAGATCACCCTCGAGGCCCTCTCGGCGCTGAAGTTCGTCGACGTGATCGGCACCTCGAAGGGCAAGGGCTTCCAGGGCGTCATGAAGCTCTACCGCTTCAAGGGCCAGATCGCCAGCCACGGCGTCGAGCGCAAGCACCGCTCGCCCGGCTCCATCGGCTCGCACGGTACCGACCGTGGTCACGGCGCAAAGATCAAGAAGGGCAAGCGCATGGCCCGCCGCATGGGTGACGAGCAGGTCACCGTGCGTTCCCTCGATGTCGTGAAGATCGACGCCGCGAACAACCTGATGCTCGTCAAGGGTGCCGTCCCCGGCGCCAATGAAGGGCTTCTCCTCATCAAGACCCCGAACCGTCTGTACAAGCGAAAGGTGCGTATCCAGGCTGGCGCCTAAGAGGTGCTAACCAGGGATCGCGAAGGCCGCCGCCACGAAGGCGCGGAACCACGCGGTCGCGACAAATTGACGAATCGTCCGCAGGCGGAGCTTGCGGACGGATCAAGGAACCTGAGTCGAATCCTGCCCGTCGCCGCCAATCAACAGGCGCCGGGAGGAGAAGGCGAATGCGGGACACCCGCGAAGGTAAGCAACGATGATCGAACTTCCGATTCTCAACTCCGAAGGCAAGCAGGTCGACGTCCTCAAGATCGATGAGGCCGTCCTGGGCGGCGAAATCCGCCACGCCCTCCTGAAGCAGGCCTACGTCGTCACCCACGGCAACCAGCGTCAGGGCTCGGCTCGCACCAAGAGCCGCGGCTCCGTCGAAGGCTCCACGCGCAAGCTCTACAAGCAGAAGGGCACGGGCAACGCCCGCGTCGGCGCCTCGCGCGTCCCCAACCGCAAGGGCGGCGGCGTCACGTTCGCGAAGACCCGCACCCGCGAGGACTTCCGCACCGACCTCACCAAGAAGATGCGCCGCCTTGCCAACCGCAACGCCCTCCTGGCGAAGCTGGTCGACAACGAGGTGAAGTGCATCGACACCCTCAGCTACGGCGAGCCGAGCACCAAGAACTTCGCCGGCCTCCTCAAGAAGGTCGGCGTCGACCGCACCTGCCTCGTGGCGGTCGCCCCGGCGAACCGCAACGCGATGCTGAGCGCGCGCAACATCGAGGGCGTCGGCGTGCGCCGCATCGAGCAGCTGAGCGCGTTCGACCTCCTCAACCACCGCTACCTCGTCGTGGACAAGGCGTCTCTCGCCTCGTTCATCGATGGGTCGTGCTTCCCCGTCGTCGAGAAGAAGGACGCCTGACGGCGACCGAAAGGCTGAACACCGATGGAACCCACCACCGTCATCAAGATGCCGATCGTCACCGAGAAGGTGACTGCCGCGAGCGAGCACAACCAGTACGCGTTCAAGGTCGACAACCGCGCGACCAAGACCGACGTCAAGCAGGCCATCGAGGCCATCTACGGCGTCAAGGTCGTGGACGTGAAGACCCAGGTCCGCCGCGAGCGCGACCGCACCTACAAGTACGGCAAGATCCCCGGAAAGACCTGGAAGCGCGCCATGGTGCGCGTCGCCGCAGGCCAGAAGATCGAGCTGTTCTAAGCAACGAGTCCCTGATCAAGCACAGGAACTGAACCATGCCCATTCGCGTCTACAAGCCCATCACGAACGCCCGGCGCAACGCCTCGGTGAACATGCACGCCGAGGTGACCAAGAAGTCGCCCGAGAAGAGCCTGCTGCGCCCCCTCCACAAGACGGGTGGCCGCAACTGCCAGGGCAAGCTCACCGTCATCCAGCAGGGTGGCGGCCACAAGCGTCGCTACCGCCTCATCGACTTCAAGCGTCAGAAGGACGGCATGAAGGCGATCGTGGTCGGCATCGAATACGACCCCAACCGCACCTGCCACATTGCCCTCGTCAAGTACGAGGACGGCACGCTGCGCTACATCCTCGCGCCGAAGGGCCTGACCGCGGGTGACACCGTGCTCAGCTCGGCCGACCAGATCGACCCCCGCGCCGGCAACTGCATGCCGCTCAAGCACATCCCGACGGGCCTCGAGGTCCACTGCGTCGAGATGTCCCCGGGCCGCGGCGGCACCATGGTGCGCACCGCCGGCGTCGGCGCTCGCCTGACCAACAAGGAAGGCCGCTTCGCGACCCTCGTGATGCCCTCCGGCGAAATCCGCCAGGTGCTCCTCGAGTGCCGCGCGACCGTCGGCACCGTCGGCAACGCCGACAACGCCAACGTCGTCCTCGGCAAGGCAGGGCGCGCCCGCTGGCTCGGCCGCCGTCCGCGCACCCGCGGCGTCGCCATGAGCCACCACCAGCACCCGCACGGCGGCGGCGAAGGCCGCTCGAAGGGCGGCCAGGAGCCGTCCAACGCCAGCGGCACCGGTTCCAAGGGCGGACGTACCCGTCGGTACGGCCTCTCCTCGGACAAGCTCATCATCCGTCGCCGCAAGAGCCGTCGCTACGGCCAGCTGAAGCTCTGAGCCGCGACCACCCGAGACGAAACTCTAAAGAGACTCACACGGAGATCACCCAGTAATGTCCCGATCACTCAAGAAGGGCCCTGTCGTCGACGAGAAGCTGTTCCGTCGCGCCGAGGCGATGCAGCAGGGCACCGGCAAGCGCACGTCGATCAAGACCTGGCGCCGCGCATGCACGGTCGTCCCCGAGTTCGTCGGCCTCACCTTCGCCGTGCACAACGGCAAGGGCTTCACCGACGTGTTCATCACCGAAGAGATGGTCGGGCACAAGCTCGGCGAGTTCGCGCACACGCGCACCTTCAAGGGCCACACCAACAAGAAGGAAGGCATCGCGGGCAGCTGACGCGCTCCGCCGCGCCGGCCACCTGACATCGACTGCCTGAAGGAGCAACACCATGGCTTCAAACCAGATCAAGAAGTTCGCAGCCTCGCACAAGTTCGCCCGCATCGCGCCCCGCAAGGCGCGTCTCGTGGCGGACATGATCCGCGGCAAGGGCATCGAGGACGCGCTTGCGACCCTCGAGTTCAGCCCCCGCCGCGGCGCGTGGTTCATCAAGACCGTCCTCCGCAGCGCCATCGCCAACGCGGAGGAGGCAAACCTCGACGTGGGTCGTCTCTTCGTGAGCGAGACCCGCGTGGACGAGGGCCCCACCATCAAGCGGTTCCAGCCCAAGGACCGCGGCCGTTCGCACCCGATCATGAAGCGCACCAGCCACATTCACGTGGCCGTCGACGTTCGCTGACGCACTGAAGGAACCACCACCATGGGACAGAAGACCAACCCGTTCGGATTCCGCGTCGGCGTGACCGAGGCTCACAAGAGCCGCTGGTTCGCCCCCAAGGCGCTCTTCGGCGAGCTGCTCGTCGAGGACTACAAGATCCGCAAGTTCATCGACAAGCGCCTCAACCGTACGCCCCCGTACGCGGCCGTGAGCGACATCTACATCGAGCGCACCCGCGAGGAGCTCTCGGTGATCATCAAGACCGCCCGCCCGGGCCAGGTCGTCGGCCTCAAGGGCGCCGAGATCGAGCGCCTGACGAAGGACCTCGAGGCCCTGACCGGCCGCAAGGTCGGCATCAAGATCATCGAGATCAAGAACCCCGAGATCGTCGCCCGCCTCATCGGCGAGTCGATGGCCGAGCAGCTCAAGAAGCGCGCGAACTACCGCCGCGTCGTGAAGCAGCGTGCGGAAGCCGCCATGCAGAACGGTGCCAAGGGCATCCGCATCCTGATGTCCGGCCGTCTCGGCGGCGCCGAGATCGCCCGCAACTTCGACACCCGCCTGGGCTCGATCCCGCTGACCACCCTGCAGGCCAACATCGATTACTCGGTGACGCACGTGGAGACCACCTACGGCATCATCGGCATCAAGGTCTGGGTCTACAAGGGACTCTTCGAACAGGCCGAAGACGACACCACCACCAACGCCGCCGGCGGTCGCGCACGCGCCCGTGGCCGTCGCTGATCAACGCACAGGAAATAGGACCAAACTAGGAACCACCGATGTCAAACCTGATTCCCAAGCGAGTCAAGTACCGCAAGCAGCAGCGCGGCAAGATGAAGGGCAACGCCTCCCGCGGCAACTACGTCGCCTTCGGCGACTACGGCCTCCAGAGCCTCGAGACCTGCTGGGTCTCCGGGCGCCAGCTGGAAGCCGGCCGCGTCGCGGCGCAGCACTTCCTGCGTCGCCAGGGCAAGGTCTTCATCCGCATCTTCCCGGACAAGCCGATCTCCAAGAAGCCGCTGGAGACCCGAATGGGTACCGGCAAGGCGGACGTCGACTTCTGGGCCGCTCGCGTGAAGCCCGGCACGCTCCTCTTCGAGATCGCGGGCGTTCCCGAGGATCTCGCGAAGCAGGCCTTCGCACGCATCGCAAACAAGATGCCGGTCCGCTGCCGATTCGTCGGCCGCCGGCTCGCAGTCTGATCCCGAACCACCCGAAAGGCAGCCAAAGATGAAGGCACCTGAAGTCAAGAAGCTCCGTGACGAAGAGATCGCAGCCGAAGCGGCGCGCATCCGCAAGAAGCTCTTCGAGCTCCGTGCGCAGACCATCTCCGAGAAGGTCAAGGACTCCTCGCAGTTCAAGAAGAACCGCAAGGACCTCGCCCGTCTCCTCACCGAGCGCAGCACCCGCACCAAGAAGGCCTCCAAGTGAGCACCAACGAAGAAATCAAGGTCGGCGAGAATGCCCCGCACCGCATCGCCGTCGTCGAGAGCGCTTCGCGCGAGAAGACGCGCAAGGTGACGATCCAGTACGTGTCGAAGCACGCCAAGTACGGCAAGTACGTGCGCAAGCGCACCGTGCTGCACGTGCATGACGCGAAGAACGAATCGAACGTCGGCGACCGCGTCGAGATCGCGGAGTGCCGTCCGATCTCGCGCACCAAGCGCTGGACCGTCGTCCGCATCGTCGAGAAGGCTCCGGCCAAGGCCGAGATGGTCTTCGAGGCGGACGCGGGCAGCAAGAAGAAGAAGTGATCGATCCCAACGGAACGAAGGCAGGAACCAGATGATTCAGAAGGAATCCAGGCTCGAAGTGGCAGACAACAGTGGCGCAAAGGTCGCCATGGTCATCGGCATCATGGGCGTCTCCAGCGCCAATGGCCGGTTCACCCGTGTGGCCATGGGCATCGGTGATCGCGTCATGTGCGCGATCAAGGAAGCCATCCCGAACGGCCAGGTCAAGTCCGGCGACAAGGCCGAGGCCGTGATCGTCCGCGTCAAGTCCCCGACCCGCCGCAACGACGGCAGCTACGTGCGCTTCGACTCGAACGCGTGCGTGCTCGTTGACAAGGAAGGCAACCCGAAGGGCACCCGCATCTTCGGTGCCGTTGCTCGCGAGCTGCGCGAGAAGAACTTCATGAAGATCGTTTCCCTCGCCACGGAGGTCATCTGATGCCATCCCATATCCGCAAGGGTGACGTCGTCTTTGTCCGCTCCGGCGCCGACAAGGGCAAGACCGGCGAGGTCGTCTCGGTCGATCCGCAGTCCTCGACGTGCGTGGTGAAGGGGATCAACCTCCGCACCAAGCACCTCAAGCCGAACCAGATGCGTCCCAAGGGCGCGATGGTGAAGGTCGAGCTCCCGATCCATATCTCCAAGGTCAGCCCGATGGCCGACGGCAAGCCCACCCGCGTGCGCTTCACCGTCAAGGCCGACGGCTCCAAGGTGCGCGTCGCCGCCAAGGGCGGCAAGGAACTCGGCGCAGTGTCGCCGTCCCGCAAGTCCAAGAAGGCGAAGTGAACCCAACCATGGCCACTACCACCACCAAGAATCGGCTCCAGCAGATGTACATGGAGCAGGTCGCGCCGAAGCTCATGAAGGAGTTCGGCCTGAAGAACATCAGCCAGGTCCCGACGATCGAGAAGGTCGTCGTGAACACGGGCGTCGGCAAGCAGCTCGAGAACCAGAAGCTCAAGCCCGAGATCCGCGACACCGTGATCGACACCTTCCGCAAGATCTCCGGCCAGAAGCCGGTCATGACCCTTGCCAAGAAGAGCGTGTCGAACTTCAAGGTGCGCGAAGGCGCCCCGAGCGGCTTCATGGTCACGATCCGTCGCGACCGTATGTGGAGCTTCCTCGATCGCCTCATGAACCTGGCCATCCCCCGTATCAAGGACTTCCGCGGCGTCAACGACCGCTCCTTCGACAAGGGCGGCAGCTGGAGCTTCGGCCTCAGCGAGCAGGCGGTGTGGCCCGAGATCAACATGGCCAGCGTGAACTTCTCGCACGGCATGAACATCACCATCGTCTTCAAGAACAGCGACCCCAAGATGAGCCGCTTCGCGCTCGCCGAGCTGGGCATGCCGTTCGAGAAGCCCGAGGACCGCAAGAGCAACAAGAAGTGAGTCCGGGCGGCGGACGCCGCCCCCTACCAAACGACCGACGGACGTAACCAAGGAACACCAGAATGGCCAGCAAGCGCGTCTTTGCCAAGATGAACCGGAAGCCGAAGTTCTCCTCCCGTGAGAAGCTTCGGTGCGAAATCACCGGCCGCAGCCGTGGGAACTACCGCAAGTTCCGCATCTGCCGCCACATGCTCCGGGAGCTCGCGCTCCAGGGCATGATCCCCGGCATGCGCAAGGCGTCCTGGTGATCCAGGCCTGGTGAAGATCCCCAACGAACACGGAACAAGAAGGAGCCGAACATGGCGCTTCAAGACCTGACCGCAGACATGCTCACCCGCATCCGCAACGCGTGCCGCAACCGCGCCAAGCAGGTGCTCGTCCTCAACAACAAGCTCAACCGCGGCGTCGCGGAAGTCCTCCTCAAGGAGGGCTACATCCGCAGCTTCGAGTTCGTCGCCGACGGCCGCCAGGGCCTGCTCCGCGTCGACCTGAAGTACGGCCCGCGCGGCGAGATGCTCATCCACCACCTCGAGCGCGTCTCGCGCACCGGCTGCCGCATCTACCGCAGCGTCGAGGAACTGCCGCGCCCGATGTCGGGCCTCGGCATTGCCATCGTCTCCACCAGCTACGGCGTCATGAGCGATCGCGAATGCCGCGAGAAGCGCATCGGCGGCGAAGTCGTCGCCACCGTCGGCTGATCCAGAACCTCCGCGAACAACACCTCCTCGACTCAGGAGAAACACCATGTCCCGCATCGCACGTAAGCCCGTCATGATCCCCGCAGGCGTCAAGGTTGCCGTCAACGCGGCCGCCCGCACCGTCAACTTCGAGGGTCCCAAGGGCAAGCTCTCCATGACCTACCGCCCGGAAGTGGGCGTCACGGTCGAGGGCACGAAGGTTGAGGTCACGATGGACCCGGCCATCGTCGACATCGGCAGCAACAAGGCCTTCTGGGGCACCACCCGCGCGCTCATCGCGACCGCGGTCGAAGGCGTCCTGAAGGGCTACGAGCGCAAGCTCGAGATCGTCGGCGTGGGCTGGGGCGCCAAGGTGCAGGGCAAGAAGCTTGTCCTCACCGTGGGCTACGCCAACACCCTCGACGTCGGCATCCCTGACGGCGTGAAGGTCGAGGTCAACCAGACGATGGTGACCGTCAGCGGCCCGGACAAGCAGGCCGTCGGCGAGTTCGCCTCGAAGTGCCGCGCCAAGCGCAAGCCCGAGCCCTACAACGGCAAGGGCATCAAGTACACGGACGAAGTCATCCAGCGCAAGCAGGGCAAGGCCTTCGGCTCCTAAGCCGACGCGCATCAAGGAACACCACCATGGACAAGAGCACCGCAAAGACTTTCCGCCGCGACCGCCGCAAGAAGGGCATGCGCAAGACCATGTCCGGAACGCCGTCGCGTCCCCGCCTCAGCGTCTACCGCTCGCTGCAGCACATCTACGCCCAGCTCATCGACGACCTGGCCGGCCGCACCGTGGCCGCCGCCAGCTCGCTCGACGTCGACGGCGTCGCCCGCAAGGGTGGCAACGTGGATGCAGCCAAGCAGATCGGCATGGCGCTCGCCGATCGCGCCAAGAAGGCTGGCGTCAGCGCGGTCGTCTTCGACCGCAACGGCTTCCGTTACCACGGCCGCGTCAAGGCCGTCGCCGAGGGCGCCCGCGAGGGCGGCCTGCAGTTCTGAGCCGATCCAACAAACGAACCCCCTCGAGTCAAAGACATGGCTGAACTCATCGACGAAACTTCAAGCATCGAGTCCACCACGGTGGGCGTGTACCGCACCAGCTCCACCGTCGCCGGCGGACGCCGCTTCAGCTTTGCCGCGCTCGTCGTGGTGGGCGACAAGGGCGGCAAGATCGGCATCGGCTACGCCAAGAGCAACCAGGTGCCGCAGGCCGTGGAGAAGGCGCAGAAGGAAGGCCGTCGCAAGATGGTCGGCTACCCGATGCTCCGCAAGACCATTCCGCATGCCGTCGAGGGCCATTTCGGCGCCTCGAAGGTGCGCCTCCTGCCGGCCACCCCGGGTACCGGCGTCCTCGCCGGCGCTGCGGTGCGTGCCGTCCTCGAGATGCTCGGCATCCAGGACTGCCTGACCAAGAGCTACGGCTCCACCAACCCGAAGAACCTGGTCAAGGCCACCATCCGTGCCCTCGAGCAGCTGCAGACGCGCGCCAAGGTCGAGTCGCTCCGCGGCGTGACCATCGGTGCAACGCACGTCGAGGAGTCGGTCGAGCGCGGCCTGGCGGCGATGCCCCAGGTCAAGTCCGGCGACAAGATGCAGGCCCCGAAGAACACCCTCGGCGACGAGCGTCGTGGCGGCCGCGGTGGCCGCGGCGGTCCGCGCGGCGGTGGCGGTGGTGGCGGCGGTTACCGTCGCAACAACGAGGAAGCTCCTGTGGCAGCAGCGGCTGCCCCGGCTCCTGCAGCCCCTTCCACGCCGGCGCCCGATGCGCCGCCCGCGTCCTGAACAGTCCACCAACGAACCACCCACCACACTTCCAGCTCGGACCAACCGAGCCTCGGTAAGGGAGATCTCCCGCCATGATGATTCATGACATTACGAAGGTCGTCGGCAAGCACCGCCCCCGCAAGCGCGTCGGACGCGGCGAAGGCAGCGGCATCGGCGGCACCAGCACCCGCGGCCACAAGGGCGCGAAGAGCCGCGCCGGCTGGACCAGCCGCCCCGGCTACCAGGGCGGCGCCACGCCGTTCATGCGTCGCTTCCCGAAGCGCGGCTTCAAGAACAACTTCCGCATCGAGTTCCACGTGGTCAACGTGCAGGTCCTCGAGAAGAACTTCGACGCCGGCGCCACCGTCGACGTGGCTGCGCTCGCGAAGAAGGGCCTCGTGCCCGACGCGACCATGCCGCTCAAGGTCCTCGGCCACGGCGACATCGCCAAGAAGCTGACCGTCGTCGCCGCCAAGTTCTCCGAGAGCGCCAAGGCGAAGATCGAGAAGTCCGGCGGTACCGCCAAGGTCATCGAGGCCAAGACCAAGTCCGCCGAGTGAGCAACTGAATGTTCAGCGCCTTCGCCAACATCTTCCGGATCGCCGACCTCCGCAACCGCGTGCTCTTCACGCTGGCCGTGCTGGCGATCTACCGCATCGGGTTCTGGATCCCGGTGGTGGGTGTTGACCAGTCGGCGCTGGTGCAGAATGCGAAGACGGCCGCGACCAACGCGACCGGCTTCGGCCGCCTGCTGCAGTTCGCGAGCATCTTCTCGGGCGGTTCGCTCGGGCAGAGCACCATCTTCGGCCTGGGCATCATGCCCTACATCACGGCCTCCATCATCTTCCAGCTCGTGCAGGCGGTCTACCCGCCGCTGCAGGACCTGAAGAAGGAGGGCATCTCCGGCCAGCAGAAGCTGATGGAGTGGACGCGGTACCTGGCCGTCGGCCTGTGCATCGTCCAGGGCTACATTTGGCTGAACTACCTGCGTTCCAGCAACCTGGTCCAGCCGATGTTCCTGCAGAGCGCGCCGCAGACGACGATCTTCTTCGTGGTGGGCATCACCACGCTGACGGCGGGCAGCCTGTTCCTGATGTGGCTTGGCGAGCAGATCGACAAGTACGGCATCGGCAACGGCGTCTCGATCATCCTAACCGCGGGCATCCTGAGCCGCATGCCGAACGCGATCGGCTGGGTTGTCGAGAACTTCGACCCCCGCCAGTCGGCAGAGCCGGGCAAGATCGGCATCGCCGGTCTGGCCGTCCTGGTCGGGAGCTTCGTGGCCATCACCGCCGGCGCCGTGCTGATGACGGTGGCCACCCGCCGCATCCCGATCCAGCAGGCCAAGCACACCCGCGGCCGCAAGGTCTACGGCGGCCAGAAGCACTACCTGCCGCTGCGCATCAACCACTCGGGCGTGATGCCGATCATCTTCGCCAGCTCGCTGATGATCTTCCCCTCGGCCATCTTCGGTGCCTGGGACAACGCCACCGCGCAGGACTCCGGCTTCAAGGACTTCACCACGTTCCTCGCCCGCGAGAGCCAGATCGGTACCTTCCCGTACATCATCTGCGAGATCGCGATGATCTACTTCTTCGCGTACTTCTGGACCACCGTCCAGATGAGCCCGGACGACATGGCCAAGCAGCTGAAGGAGCATGGTTCCTTCATCCCCGGCCTCCGCCCCGGCCCGCGCACCGCGGAGTACCTGCAGACGGTCCTCTGGCGCATCACCTACGTCGGCGCGGGCTTCCTGGCGATCATCGCCGTGATCCCGACCCTGGTGACGCAGGCCATGGGCATCCCGTTCCAGGTGTCGCAGTTCCTCGGCGGCACCGGTCTCCTGATCGTCGTCTCCGTCGGCCTGGACCTCATCCAGCGCCTCGAGGCGAACCTGGTCATGCGCAACTACGAAGGCTTCCTCGGCCAGGGCGGCGACGCTCGCGGCGCGCGGATGCGGAGCGTGCGCGAATGAACCTGACCACCGCCGAGTCCCGCACCCCCACGAATGCGCGCGTCGAGCGCCACGGCGCCATCGCGCTGCGGTCGTCCGACGAGATCGCGTCCGTGGAGCGAGCAGGGCAGGTGGTGGCTGCGGCCCTCGACGCCGCGGAGTCGGCGGTCCGCGCTGGCATCACCACGCGTGAGATCGACGCCGCGGTTCGCGCGGTGATCGCTGCGCACGGTGCGGAACCCTCCTTCCTCGGCTATGCACACCCCGCGGGCGGTCCGGCATTCCCGGCAGCCTGCTGCGTGAGCATCGGCAACGAGGTGGTGCACGGCATCCCGGGCGATCGCGTCCTGGTGGCCGGCGAACTGGTAAAGATCGACGTCGGTGCCCGCCTCAACGGCTGGTGCGCCGATGCTGCCATCGCGGTGCGCGTGCCCGGCGAGTTCGCCGCGGCCGCAGCCGTTGACGCCTTCATCGCCGATGCGTGGGAAACGCTGCACGTCGGCATCGCCGCCATGCAGCCCGGCATGCGCTGGAGCGACGTGGCCGACCGGATGCAGCGCCTGGCGGTCTCCCGCGGGCACGGCATGGTGGATGGCTGGCACGGTCATGGCGTCGGACGCGCCGTCCACGAGGCGCCGCACGCGCCGTCGCTGGTTTCCGCGGGTCTCCGCGAGGAGCGCGACTTCACCCTCCTTCCGGGCATGGTCCTTGCCGTGGAGCCGATCCTCGTGATGGGCGCGAAGGGCGAGATCTCTGCCGATGGCTGCCTGTCCCCGGTGCCGGCATCGGCCTGCGCCGACCAGTGGACGGTCGCCGTCTCCGCCGGCCTGGTGGCCGCGCATGTCGAACACACCGTCGCGGTCACCCGTTCGGGCCCGCGCATCCTCACCCGCCGCACGGGCGCCCGTGCCGGGTTCACCTCGAACGAAAGCAACGGAGGTCGCGGCCGCCCAGTCGGCTGACGAACCAATGGCAAAGGAAGACAAGATCACGCTCGATGCCGAGGTCGTGGAGGCCCTCCCGGACGCGATGTTCCGGGTCAAGCTCCAGAACAACCAGGAGATCCTGGCCTACGTCAGCGGCAAGATGCGCAAGTTCTTCATCCGCATCCTCCCCGGAGACAAGGTCACGATCGAACTCAGCCCCTACGACATGACCAAGGGCCGCATCGTCTACCGCTTCTGAATCACCGTCACATCCGCGCCCCGCGCGAACACCGCATTTCACCGCACGAACCCCCGCCACCCATCAGCAAGGAAACACCATGAAGGTCCGCAGCAGCATCAAGCGCCGAACCATGGATTGCCAGATCGTCGTCCGCAAGGGCAAGCGCTTCGTCATCAACAAGAAGAACCCGCGCCTCAAGCAGCGCCAGGGCTGAGCCCCAACCGGCCTCACAGGCAACTCACCAAGGAACCACACTATGCCCCGTATCGCAGGCATCGACATCCCGGAAAAGAAGAAGATCCGCTTCTCGCTCCGCTACATTTTCGGCATCGGCCCGAAGGTGGCTGACGAGATCCTCGGCAAGCTTGGCATCGACGGCGAGCGCCGCGCCAACGCCCTGGATGACAAGGAAATCGCGGCCATCGCGGCCGAGATCGACGCGAACCACCCGGTCGAGGGTGCGCTCCGTCGCCAGATCCAGCAGGACATCCAGCGCCTGAAGGACACCAAGAGCTACCGCGGCGAGCGTCACCGCAAGAACCTCCCCGTCCGCGGCCAGCGCACCCGCACCAACGCCCGCACCCGCAAGGGCCGCAAGAAGACGGTCGCCGGCAAGAAGGGCGTGAAGGGCTAAGCCCTGACCGCCGTATCCGACTGACCGAACTCCCAAGGAGCACACAGACATGGCAAGCAAGAAGAAGGTTCGCAAGAGCGTCACGAAGGGCGTGGTCCACGTCAACGCGTCGTTCAACAACACGATGGTCACCATCACCGACATCAACGGTGAGACCATCTCGTGGGACTCGGCCGGCAGCGTCGGCTTCAAGGGTGCCCGCAAGAGCACGCCGTTCGCGGCCAGCCGCGCGAGCGAGAAGGCTGCCGGCAAGGCACGCCGTCTCGGCATGAAGGAAGTGGAAGTGCGCGTCAAGGGCCCGGGTCCGGGCCGCGAGAGCGCCGTCACTGCCCTCTACGCCGCCGGCCTGAAGGTCACCACCATCGAGGATTGCACGCCGATTCCGCACAACGGCTGCCGTCCTCCCAAGAAGCGTCGCGTGTAACGCGACGAGGAAGCGTCGCGTGTAACGCGACGTGGAAGCGTCGCGTCTCGACGCGACGTGGATGCCGCGCTCAACCGCGGCAGGCGCGCGGGGCCACCTGGCTTCGCGCACAGATTTCGTCCCTCCGCCACAGCAGGGGGGCTCGACCGGCACCGGCAGCGGTCAAGCCCATCCGATTCAGGCGGAGGTCCCTCAAGAAGGGGCGCAACGGCTGCAAGCCGCCAACCCCGAGGTCCTGCCGGACCTTTGTTTGCAGGAGCATCACGATGCATATCCGCTGGCGTGGACTCGAACTTCCCTACCGCGTCGTCAAGGACGAGCGGTCCGCAACCCCGACCTTCGGCCGCTTCACCGCTGAGCCGTTCGAGCGTGGCTTCGGTACGACCGTTGGCAACAGCCTCCGTCGCGCGCTGCTCTCGAGCCTCGAGGGTGCCGCGATCACCCGCGTCAAGATCGCGGGCGTGTCGCACGAGTTCTCCACGATGCCGGGCGTCCTCGAGGACGTCACCGACATCATCCTGAACATCAAGGGCCTGATCGTCAGCATGGACATCGACTCCGACGAGCCGAAGACCATGCGCCTGATGGCCGAGGGCCCGGGCGAGGTCACCGCCGAGCTCATCGAGTGCGACCCCTCGATCGTCATCCACAACCCCGAGAAGATCATCGCGACGCTGACCGACAAGCGCGACTTCGCGATCGAGTTCACGGTTCGTCGCGGCCGCGGCTACATGCCGGCCAGCGAGCAGAACAAGCAGGAAGAGGACCAGGTGCTCGGCGAGATCGCGGTCGACGCGATCTTCAGCCCGGTGCAGCGCGTCCGCTTCCGCGTGGAGGACACCCGCGTCGGCCAGCGCACGAACTATGACCGCCTGGTCATGGACGTGTGGACCAACGGCACCGTGTCCCCGGACATGGCCATGGTCGAGGCCGCCAAGATCCTGCGCAAGCACCTCAACCCGTTCGTGCAGTACGACGCCATCGGCAACGAGGTCGTCCCGCACGAGATCTCCCAGGAGAACGACAAGGACCTCGAGCTCTTCAAGAAGCTCGCGATGTCCCTGACCGACCTGGAACTGTCGGTCCGTGCCAGCAACTGCCTCGAGGGCGGCAAGCTCCGCCACGTGTGCGACCTGGTCACCAAGACCGAGAATGACCTGCTGGAGCTCCGCGCCTTTGGCCGCACGAGCCTCCGTGAAGTGAAGAAGAAGCTCGAGGACATGGGCCTCAACCTCGGCATGCCGCTGCCGGAGGGCTTCGTGCCCCCGACCGCGGGCTGAGCAAAGCCCAGTCCTGAAAGGAACCAACCATGCGTCACCGTATTGCCGGATACCAACTCAACGTCAAGACCGACCACCGTCGCGCCATGCTGCGCAACCTGGCGGCAGGCCTGTTCGAGCACGGACAGATCACCACCACGCTCCCCAAGGCGAAGGCCGTCCAGCCGTTCGTCGAGCAGCTCATCACGATGGCGAAGCGCCCGTCGCTCGCAAGCCGTCGTGAGGTCACCTCGCGCCTGACCGACCGCAAGGTCTTCGCGTGGGTGGCGGACCCGAACACGAAGGAAGAGGTCAAGTCTGCCCAGAGCCGTCTCTGGGAGCTCCCCTCGGCCGACGAGATCGAGTTCAACCGCTACGGCGAGCTCCGCAAGGCGCCGCGCCTGATCCAGCACCTCTTCACCAAGGTGGCTCCGCTGTACAAGGACCGCGCCGGCGGCTACACCCGCATCGTCAAGCTCGACAAGCGCCGCCTCGGCGACGCGACCGACTTGGTCGTGCTGCAGCTCGTGGGCGCCGAAGAGGGCCCGCAGGTCAAGGGACGCAAGTCCACGCGCCGCGCCAACGCGGACAAGCGCACCGCCTTCGCCAAGAAGGCGAAGGAAAAGGCCGCTGCGACGAAGGGCTGATCGCCTTCCTCACTCAGTGAATACCGCGCGCCCCGAGGCTTGCCTCGGGGCGCGCGTGCTTTTGCGTTCGTTGTCTGGCGAGATCCGGGTGGCGGTGCTGCAGAGGCAGGAACGCCGCGACCGCGTCAGGGATTGGTGACGAGCGGCTGCCAGCCGTTCTGGTACGAGAGGCCGGTCGTCGAGTTGACGAGGCGGCGGTCGATGTTGCCGTTGGACCAGAGCCGGAATACCACGGTGCCGCTCCCCGAACTCGGGGAGGGAACCGCTGCGATGGAGAGGACCTGGGGGTCGGCGGACGCAGCCTGTGCGGGTTTGCCCGCAGCGGCCGGCGTGGCCTGCGGTTCGGCGGCAACGGGCACGAAGACCGGCGTCCAGGCGGGCGAGGCGACCGCCTCGGCGGTACCTGCACCGGAGCTTGCGAAGGCGTGGAAGACGATGGCGGCCGCAAGGAGTGCGAGGCCGGTACCGGTGGAGATGCGCGTGTTCATGGAGTTGATGCTAGCGCCGCCTCGTGCGCGCGACTTCCTCGGGCGGCGCGCGTACCGGGAATCGGCTGCTCCATCGGCCGCAGTGGATTTCGTATCCTTTGGCACCATGCTCGCCGACCTCGACACCGCACAGACCGAGGCCCTTGCCGCCCTGGCCGCCGCCGGCACGCCGGAGGCGATGGATGCGTGGAGGAGTGCCTGGATCGGCGGCAGTGGCCGCCTGAAGAACATGATGGCGGCGCTGAAGGACGTGCCGAAGGACCAGAAGCCGCTCGCGGGCAAGCGGCTGAACGAGCTGAAGGCGGCGCTCGAGGCCGCGTTCGAGGAGCGCAAGGGAGCGGTGGACGCCGCGGCCGGCCCGCGCGGCCCCGTGGTGGACGTGACCGAGCCGGGCACGCCGCTCGCGGAAGGCACGCGCCACGTCCTGAGCCGGACCATCGACGAGATCACCGAGGTGTTCGGCCGCATGGGCTTCACGCTCGCGGAAGGCCCCGAGGTGGAGGACGAGTGGCACAACTTCACCGCGCTCAACATCCCGGAGAGTCATCCGGCGCGCGACGCCACCGACAACTTCTACATGGGCGAGCAGGGCGGCGTGAAGCGCCTCCTGCGCACGCAGACCAGCACCGTGCAGATCCGCGCGATGGAGACGCAGCCGCTCCCCATCAAGGTGGTGGCCACGGGCCGCGTCTACCGCCCGGACACGCACGACGCCACGCACTACTCCATGTTCCACCAGATCGAGGGCTTGTACATCGACCGTGGCGTGACCATGGCCGACCTCAAGACCACGCTGGTGCAGTTCGCGAAGGCCTACTTCGGCGCCGAGGCCGAGGTGCGCATGCGCCCGAGCTTCTTCCCGTTCACCGAGCCGAGCGCGGAGGTGGACATGAAGATGCGCATCAAGGGCGAATGGAAGTGGGTGGAACTGGGCGGCTGCGGGATGGTGGACCCCAACGTCCTCAAGGCCGTCAACATCGACCCCGAGGAGTGGACGGGCTTCGCGTTCGGCCTGGGGATCGAGCGCATCGCCATGCGCCGCTACGGCATCGCCGACATCCGCTGGCTGTTCGAGAACGATGCCCGCTTCCTGCGCCAGTTCTGAAGGTGCCTGCAGGTGCCTGACTCGATTTTCCGCCCGCCGATAGTGCCCTCACGCGCATGAACTGACGGGCGGAAATTCGTGTCTGGCACCGATTTACCAACCAACGCACCTCGCCACCCCCGCGCGAGACGCCTCAGGCCAACACCGTTCCCTGGCCCCGCTATCGATCCCGCCCCGCGCGCCAATTCCCGCGCCCCCAATCCCCCAAAAGCACCGCGAGGCGCCCCATCCGGGACGCCTCGCGTGAATTCATGCGGAACGGTCGGTGACTCCGACGCGGACGTCAATCCTCGTCGACAGTCCTCGCCCTCACCCCCCGTCCTCAGTCCTCATCCTTCAGCCCCATCGCCTTATGCCCCGCGTCGCGCATCTCGGCGAGCTTGGTCACGAGCTTGGCGGCCTCGTCGGTCTTGCCGGCGATGATGGCTTCCTCGAGCTGCATGGCAACGCCCATCACCGCGCGCAGGTCGGTGCGGAACGTGGCCTCGAGCTTCGCCTTGGCATCGGCGTCGAGTTCCTTGCCCACGTCGCCCGGCAGCGGAGCGGCCTTGGAGGCGGCGCAGCCGTACTGGAAGATGGCGACCTGCTTGAGGTTCTCGTCCTTCTTGCTGGCGTCGGCGACGTTGGCCTTGAGCGCCTTGAGCGAGCCGTTCATGGCCTTCATGGCGGCTTCGAGGTTGGGGCCGCCGCCGCGACGGGCGCCGCCCGGACCACCTTCACCACGCGGCGGACGCTGGCCACCGCCCTCGCGCTGCGCCGGCGGGTCCTTCGCGGGTGCGCCACCCGGCGCGTTCTGCGGGGTGCCCTGCGTGGCATTTTGCGCGTTGGCGAAGGTGGCGATACCGGCGAGCAGGAGGCCGGCAACGAGGGCGGTCGAACGGGTCTTCACGAGTGTCTCCACGAAACGATTGCACCACCGAGGAGGTGCATCACGGGGAAAGGTGCATCGAGACGGGGTCTCGGGGCATGCGCCTTGGGTGGTCCCGGCGCGCGCGGGGATCGGAAGTTCAACGAGCGGGCGTGGGGCGGATTGCCCGGCGCCTGGCTCAGGTGGTGTAGTCGGCGTTGAGCTCGACGTAGGCCTTCGTCAAGCCGTAGGAGATGAATTCGTCCGAGCCAGCCCCCCGGCCGAGGTCAAGGTGGACGTCCACCATGGGCTGGCGGAAGGCGGCCTCGCGCTCGGCGAGCGGGGTGTCGGCGGGGGCGCCGGCGGCGAAGAGCTTGACGCCACCGACGGTGAGTTCAAGGTCGTTGATGTCGAGGCGCACGCCTGCGCGGCCGGCGGCGGCGAGGATGCGGCCCCAGTTGGGGTCGCCGCCCGTCACGGCGCAGCGGACGAGGAGGCTGGAGGCGATGGTCTTGGCCACCGTCAGGGCGTCGGCATCGGTGGCGGCGCCGGTGACGCGGACGTGGATGCCGCGTTCGTAGCCCTCGCCGTCCTTCACGATGAGGAGCGCGAGGTCGCGGGCCACCTCCATGAAGGCGCGGCGCACGGCGTCGGCGGGGAAGCCGTCTCCCGCAGCGCCGGAGGCGAGCGCGAAGACCGAGTCGTTGGTGCTGGTGTCGCCGTCGATCGAGATGCGGTGGAAGCTGCGCTCGATGGCGGCGCGCAGGTGGCCGTCGATCTCCGCGGGCGTCAGCGCGGCGTCGGTCATCATGGCGCCGATGGTGGTGGCCATGTTCGGGTGGATCATGCCCGCGCCCTTGGCGCAGCCCACCACCGTGCAGCGGCGGCCGGCATGCTCGACGGTGCGGGACGACCACTTGGGATACGTGTCGGTGGTCATGATGGCGCGCGCGAAGGGCTCGAGGCTCCCGTGCGCGGCGCGCTCGGCCATGGGCGCGATCTCGGGCAGCATGCGCTCCACCGGGAGCTGCACGCCGATGACGCCGGTGGAGTTCTCCTGCACGGCGACGGATGAGATGTCGCACGCGCGCGCCACGGCATCGGCCAGCTCGATGGCGTTCGCCATGCC
>CAMBSR010000013.1 GCA_945870475.1 Phycisphaera mikurensis NBRC 102666 | reverse complement strand
AGCCTGATGCGTTCGCACGACCGCGTCGACGAGTCGCTGGCCGAGGCGAAGCACGGCGTGGGTTCCGGCAACGGCAATGGCAACGGCAACGGCCGCACGCCGCGCTACCGCGTGCAGATGAGCGTCGAGCCGGTGGCGTCCGGCACCGTGGCGCTCCCCACCGTGATGCTGATGCAGCGCGCGGAGGCCGGCCGGATGACCGAGCGCCAGGAACGGCCCGCGCTCCGCGACCTTTCCACGCGCGAGCGCGAGGTGGCCGAGGCGCTCGGCGGCGGCAGCACCAAGCGCGAGATCGCCGAGAAGCTCGGCGTCAAGTTCTCCACCATCAACACGCTGGTGACGCGGATCTACCGCAAGCTCGGCGTCACGCGCCGCGCGCAGCTGGTCAACATCATCCGCAACGGCGGCTGACCCCGCGGCCCCACTGCGTGCCCGGTCACTTGGCGGCGGGGGCGGCCAGCGCCCGGATCCTCCGCTCCAGCTCGTTCACCGCACGCTTGCGTGCGTCGATCGCCGAGAGCGTTCCGTACGCGGCCTCCCGCATCGGGACCGCCTGCAGCTGTGCGTCCAGGGCATCGAGGTCGAGTCCGGCGATCGCCTCCACGCGCTGCGCGGGCTTGACGATCCGCGCCTGCATCTCCAGCGCGTCCACCGCTGCGTCCACCGTCTTCAGCATCGCGGCGCGGTCGGTGGTGCAGAAGTCGCGGAGCATGCTGCGCGCTTCCTCGCGGCGATCCTCCGGCAGCTCGGCGATGGCGGCCACGATCGCATCGATGCGTACCGTCGGCGAGTCCTTCCGTCCGGACGAAAGCAGCGACGCGTAGGTTGACCATCCGCCTTCCGGGCCCAGGACGCCCGCCAGCTGTTCCGCGGTCCGGCGCTGGAACGCCGCCATGCGTGCGCCGGCATCGACGAGCGTCGCATTGATCAGCGGTTCGGCGATCTGCATCGCCCCGGGCATGCGCACCATGTCGGCGTCGACGCCGGCACGGTTCCTGTACCAGTCCGCGGCCATCGTCAGTACCTGCCGACGGCGCGACTCGGCCTCCAGCACCGCTTCGCAGATGTCCCGCAGGAGCCGTGCGCGTTCGGTCTCGTAGTTCGCGAGCATTCCGCGCAGTTGGTCCGGCGACACCGGGGCACCGGCGGTCGCACGAATTCCCGACTCCAGCATGTCTGCCTGCCAGAAGTCCACGAGCGGCCCGTACGCGAGCGTCGATCGCAGCGCCTGCGCCTGCCCGGCGGCGAGCGCCGCGCTCGCCAGGCTGCCTGCGGCATCGCCTTCGGGCAGGGCAGAGGCGAGCAGCGTGGCGAAGGCATCGCGTTCGAACGCAGCGCCTTCATCCCACGCGGCCACGATCTGGCCCTTGCATCGACGTGGGAAGCCGGGACCCGGGTCCGCATCCACGGCGGCGCGTATCGCTTCGGTCAGGGCGGGCTCGGCGGTGGCTCGCCACGTGTCGTAGCCGGCCATGGCCTTGGCAGCGGCTGCGGTGATCGCGTCCTTGGTGAACCGATCACCGAGGCCGGCGATCGCTAGTGCGCGGTCCATCCGCGCCACGTGCGGCGCGGGCATCAGGGAGCGTGCGACGATTGCCGCGACCTGCCGGTTCGGTGCACCGCGTTCGGCGACGGGATCGGCCGATCCGGCGGGCTTCGCGGCTGGCGCCGTGGTTGGAGGGTTCGCCGATGGCGGGGCAGCCCCCGGCATCGGCTGCGGTGCGGCGGCAAGCGAGAGTACGGCGACGAGCAGGAGGTCTGTCATGGGAATCGGTGGACCCGGGAGGTCGATCCCGGAAGTTACCGGAGTTCTCCGACGCAGCGCCACGGTTGAAAGGGAAGCATGGCCTCCCGAGGCAGCGGCAGAGAATATTGATGTTCCCGGGCCCGGGCGTGCATTTCGCATTGCATTGCTTGATCTGCACGGAAGCCGTTGCATGCTGCACGCGCCGGCCGATCGCGTTCGTTGTTCCCAGTTCCCGGGGACTCGCGACCGGACGGCTCATCACGGAGGAAGGAATCTGGGAGCAAGGTTGTTGTCATCGTGGAGTTCCCCCGTTCGCTGTTCGCGCTTCCGTTCGTCCTCGCCTGCACTTCCGGTGCGTCCTTCGGCGCGGTGAACACCGTCAAATTCACGGCTTCGGCCCTTGGTCTCGGCAGCGGCAGCACCGAGATCAACGAGGGATCGACCATCGAGTCCGACATCGCCGGCAAGCTCGTGACCGGTTCCGCCACCGGGTCCGGCACCACGCTGTTCGTGCAGCGCAGTGGCTTGGCTGGTTCGGGCACCAACTCCGATCCGCTGATGCTCAAGGTCACCTGCCGCACCCGCCTGGACACGGTTTCGGGATTTCCCGGCAGCGGCGATGACGACGATGACGATGACCTCACCGGTGGCTCCGGCTCGAACTCCGCACGCGACTACCAGGCGGGCGTGCTCTACGTCTCCAAGTCCGGCACCTCGAACATGGGCAAGGACGAAGGGCTGGGCGTGCGGGCGTTCAATACCGATTCGAACGGCATCCGCAAGACGTCCGACGGCAAGGCCAGGCTCATGGGCAGCGTCCAGATGAACGGCGGCACGGGACCCACGGAATTCGACCCGAGCCCCACCGACGAGCCGGTCGACGAGGAAATCATGGTCGAGTTCAGCCCGACCTCGCAGATGATCGGCGACAGCATCTCGATTCTGCTCTCCAAGTTCGGCTCGGACGACCGCATCGAGCTGACGATCAACCTCGTCGGCGGATCCGTCCTCCACTTCGCATCGCTGGGCGACTCGAGCAGCGCCATGTCCTCGCTCGGCAACAGCGTCGAGAAGCTCTCCTTCTCCGGCCTCTCGGGCCTCGCCTCCACGGCGGTGGTCAGCTCGTTCACGATCCGCGCGCTTGAGCCGGACTCCTCCGATCTCGCCGCCGGCGGCAGCTCAACCGGGGGCATGCTGCTCGCCGGGCTGCAGGGAACGATTGTCCCGGCACCGGGCGCGGCCAGCCTGCTGGCAATCGCCGGCATGGTGGGTGTGCGTCGCCGTCGTCGCTGAGCGCTTCGCTGCGGGCACCATCCGCAGGCGATGCTGCCGTAGCGCCCGCGTACTGGCCCCGTCGCCTTGCGGGGCGGGCGGCATGGCGCCGCCACTGCCCCTCCGGCGAGGGGGCCAGGCACCCGCTGCGCCAATGGCGTCGGTTCGGCAATGGCCTCACCGCCGCGCGTGGATTTCATGTCGCGCGTGCATTCGTCGTGAATGCCACGTGTGCGCCGTCGCTTACTGCTGCGGCCGCGGTGCGTTGTTGCGGAACCCGAGGTCGCGGTTCACCTTCACCTTGCGGCCGCGGAGCGTGGCGCCGCGCAGTGCGCGGATCACGTGGTCCACGTCGCGCTCGGGGAGCTCGACGATGGAGAACGTCTCGGCGATCTCGATGTCGCCGATGCCGCGCGGGTTGACGTTGGCCTCGTTGGCGATGGCACCCACGAGGTCGGCGGGGCGCATGCCCATCTTGGTGCCGGCCGCGATGTAGATGCGCACCATGTCCTGCGCGTTGCGGTCGTTGCCGCCGCGCGGGCCGCCTTCGCCTGCGGGACCCTTGTTCCAGCCACCGGGCTTGCGGGCCGGCGCGCCGGATTCGTTCGGGCCGTCGGCGCGTGGGCCGAAGTTGCGCGGTGCAGCCCCGCGGGGCGCGAAGCCCTGCTGGCCGCCGCCGTAGCCACCGCCACCGCCGCCGTAGTTGCCACCGCCGCCGTAGTTGCCACCGCCGCCGTATCCGGGCCGCGGCCCGGCGTTCGGGCGTGCAAAGCTCTCGATCACCGGGATATGGACGTCGTCTTCCTGCGCCGCCTCGCCGGCGGTGAGTTCGTGCGCCATGCGCACGGCTGCAGCGGCCACGTCCATCAGGTCGAATTCTGCGGCCAGCGTCTCGACCACCACGCGGTAGCCCTCGAGCTCGCCGGCGAGCAGCACGTCGCGCACGGCACCCTTGGTGAGGTCCAGGCGGCGTGCCTTCACGTCGAGCGGCGTGGGCACGGTGGAGATGGCGATCTTCTGGCGCGTGGTCTGCTCGATGTTGCGCAGCAGGCGGTGTTCGCGCGGCTCGGCGATGGTGATCGCCACGCCCTCGCGCCCGGCGCGGCCGGTGCGGCCGATGCGGTGCACGTAGCTTTCCGGCGATGCCGGGACGTTGAAGTTCACCACGTGCGTCAGGTGGTCGATGTCGATGCCGCGTGCGGCGACGTCGGTGGCCACCAGCAGGTCCACCGTGCCAGCGCGCGCCTTCTTCATGACGCGGTCGCGCTCGGTCTGCGACATGCCGCCGTGGAGTGCCTCGACGCGGTAGCCGCGGCCCACCAGGCGGTCGGCGAGTTCATCCACTTCGAGGCGCGTGCGGCAGAACACCAGCGCCAGCGTCGGCGACTCGAGGTCGAGCACGCGGCCGAGCGCCGCGATCTTGTGCCCGCGCGGGACGATGTACGCGGTCTGCCGCACCTTGGGCACTGAGCCCTTGGTGCCGGTGTCGCGCGGAATGAGGATGCGTGCCGGATCCTTGAGGTGGCGCTCCGCGATGGACGCGATGCGCGGCGGCAGCGTGGCGGAGAAGAGCGCGGTCTGCCGCGTCTCGGGGGCAGCTTCCAGGATCAGCTCGAGGTCCTCGGCGAAGCCCATGTCGAGCATCTCGTCGGCCTCGTCGAGCACCACCAGCTGGAGCGCGCTCAGGTCGAGCGTCTCGCGACGCAGGTGGTCGAGCGCGCGGCCCGGGGTGGCAACCACCACGTGCGCACCGCGCTTCAGGCCCACGATCTGGCGGTGGAATTCCTGGCCGCCGTAGATGGGCACCACGGAGGCATGCAGACCCTTGCCGTACTTGTGGAACGCCTCGGAGACCTGCACGGCGAGCTCGCGCGTGGGCACCAGCACCAGGGCCAGCGGCTTGAGCGCCTCCGGCTTCATCTTCCCGATCTTCTGCAGGATGGGCAGGGCGAAGGCGGCGGTCTTGCCGGTGCCGGTCGCGGCCTGTCCGAGGAGGTCCTTGCCTTCGAGCACGGGCGGGATGGCGGCCTTCTGGATCGGCGTCGGTTCTTCGTATCCCAGCACCGCCAGTTCAGCAAGCAGCTCCGGTCCCAGTCCCAGTTCCTCGAAAGTATCCTTCATCGTCGCAGGGTACGCGAAATCGCATCAGGCATGCACGCAAAAGTGTCCGCCTGCGCGGGGCGGTAATCATCGCTCGCAGGACGCGTTGCTGCGCTTCACGGGTGAACGGACTGCACTTCGTCCGTGGAATCAAGCAAAGGTCGGCAGCTCGAATCCCTTGCGGTATTCGCGGCGCACGATCGTCTTGGTGGCTTCCTCGTTGTTGGTGAAGGTGAGCGTTGCCTTGTCCCAGCGCAGCTCCTTGCCCGGGAAGCGCGCGGCCTTGCTGCAGAGGAGGCCTGCCTCCGCCATGCGCGCGCCGGCGGAGAAGGGCGTCTGCACGAACGCGTCCGGCTTGCCGACGATGCGGTCCACCCACGAATGCCAGTGGTTGCGTTCCTTCACCTCGCCCTGTCCCGGGATGGTCTTCCAGTCGACGGGCTTGCCGTCGCGCCAGACCTGGATGTTGCCCTCGGGCTCCACGAGCAGCACGCCGCCCTCGCAGACCACCATGGTGCCCGTGCCCGGCCAGTCGCCGGCCGGCAGGCCGAGCGCCGCGCGCGACGGGGCCTGGCCCTTGTCGCAGTAGTGCACCGGGAAGATCGGCTTCGCGAAGCGATCGCCGCTCACGTTGTAGGTGAGCGTGGAAGCCACGTGCTGCGCGTGATAGAAGTCGGACGGCGTGCGCGTGTGCGACACCACCGCCACCGGCGAGGAGAGGTCGTATGCAAAGACGAGCACATCGAGGAGGTGCGTGCACCAGTCGCCGAGCTGGCCGGTGCCATAGTCCCAGGAGCTGCGCCAGCGAAGGCCGATCAGGCCTTCGCGGCACGGCGCGTCCTGCGCGGCACCGAGCCACAGCGGCCAGTCGACGTTGGCTGGCGGAGCGATCGGCTCCTTGAGGCCGCCGTAGTAGAAGAATCCGTCGCCCGTGTCCGGCGGTCCGCCGATCCACACGTGCGCCTCGATCGCCTTGCCGAGGAGTCCGCGCTTCAGGATGTTCACCGCGTGCTGGCGTCCAGGGGGCCCCATGCGCTGGTTGCCCACCTGCGTGACGAGCGCGGGCCGCGCCTTGATGGCGCCTTCCATGGCGGCCACCTCGGAGAGCTGCTGCACCAGCGGCTTCTGGCCGTAGACGTGCTTGTTGGCCTTGAGCGCGCTCATCATGATGAGCGCGTGATTGTGGTCCGGCGTACAGACCACCACGCCGTCGAACCTGTCCGCGTGCTTGTCGAACGCCTCGTGGAAGTCACGGCACGTGAATGCCTCGGGGTGCTCCGCCGAGACCCGCTTCAGTGCCTCCGCGTCCACGTCGCAGAGCCCGGTGAAGACCACGTCCGGGTGCGCCTTCAGCTGGCTGCGGTCGGCGGGCGCAATGCTCCCCTCCACGCCCACCTGGAGGAGCTGCACCTTCCCGAGCTTGCCTCGGAAGACGCGGCGCGGCGCCACGGAGGGCAGGGCGAAGGCGCTTCCCGTCAGCAGCGATCCGGCGGCGATGCCCCCGGCAGCAAGCGCGGTGTTGGCGATCATCGAGCGGCGGTTCAGCATGGCGTCCTTTCGTGGTTCGTGCGTGCGCGGCGAATGCTAGTTGGCGGAGTCCGCGAGCCATCGCTCGAACTCGATCTCGTCGCGGACCTGGATCCCGTGGAACCCCAGGAGCGGGAGGTCGGTGATGACGGTGCGCACGCGGTCGACGATGCCCTTGTGGAGCGTGCAGAAGCACCAGCCCTGCCGCTGGTAGAAGCGCATGGCGTGGGTGTTGTCGTTGGTGGTGGTGAGGAAGATGCGCCGGCATCCCGCCGCCCGCGCGTGCCGTTCCGCGGCCGCCAGGAGCGCGGCGCCCACGCCGCCGGCCGGCATGCGGCTACTCAGGGTGATCACCTCGCACTGCCAGCCGCCTGGATCCATGTTCAGCGTGACGAGGCCGGCGAACGCGCCGTTCACCTCGGCCACGAAGCCAGGCAGCGCATCGGCCTGGTGCATCCTGCCGAGCGACCAGATCTGCGTCGAGTGCCAGTGGGTCTCGAGCTCGGCTTGGATCTCGGGGAGGTCACGCGGCTCGATGGGGCGGATCACGGGGGCCATGATCGGAGCGTAGCGGTGGTCCGTTCGGGGGAGGCATTTCGTCGGCGCACCGAGCGCTGCCGATTGCCCCTAAAAACGGAGTAGGCCTCGATCTCTCGAGGCCACACTCCTAAAGTCGCCTGTCTTGTTGGCGTTCTCGGTTCCCGCCGAGCGCGCCCCAGGCATTCGTTGGACCCTCAGAATTCCCCTCGTCGGGTCCAACTCGTTGTTCGTCGACGGGTTCCCGTCCGTCTTCGAACTTGTCTGGCCTGCAGGCGGGTTCCCGTCCGCCATTCGGCCTCTCAGATCCGTTCGCTGGTTCCCGCCAGCGTTCGTTTCTGCCTTCCTCACCCATACAAACGAGAACCGGGGTTGCCACCCATCATGCCTCGGCGGGAAATTTCACTTTCTTCCTCCAAGTACGCTTCCGGAGTGCCAGAAGCCCCATTTGCCGCTTCCCAGACGGCCCGGAGCCCCTTGGAAGTGTCCGTCACGGGCCTCCAGAAGGCCTTTGACGGCAAGCCCGTCCTGAAGGGGGTCAACCTGTCCATCCGCAGCGGGGAGCTCCTGGCCATCGTCGGGGGGTCCGGCTGCGGCAAGACGGTGCTCCTGAAGTTGATCATGGGGCACTATCCCGCGGACGCGGGTCAGGTCCTGGTGGCGGACCACGAGCTGCCCCCGGACGCCTCGGGGGGTTCGCCGCTCCTCGACATCGGCCACGTCTCCGAGAAGCAGCTCGACCAGATCCGCATGCACTGGGCCATCGTGTTCCAGCGCAACGCGCTCGTCAGCGGCGACGTCTTCGAGAACCTGGCCGTCCTTCCCCGCGAGGTGAAGGGGATGAAGAACGAGGCGATCCTGCCGCTCGCGCGCCAGGCGCTCGTCGACGTCGGGCTCGATCCCGAGTTCGTCATGCACCGCGACCGCGAGGAGCTCTCGGGCGGCATGGCCAAGCGCGTGGCCGTGGCCCGCGCCATCGTGATGGATCCGGTGATCATCCTGTACGACGAGCCGACCGCGGGCCTCGATCCCGAGATGTCGGCGCAGATCCAGGAACTGATCGGGGCCACGCACCGCGCGCAGCCCGCCTTCGCGGCAAGCCACCCCGGCGTGCGCCGCACCAGCATCGTGGTGACGCACGACACCGAGCTCCTGCGCCGCCTCCGGCCGCGCATCGTGATGCTGCACGGCGGCACGGTGCTCTTCGACGGCACGTTCGATCAATTCGTGGCAAGCCATGACCCGCACGTGCGGCCGTACCTGGCGCAGATGCCTGGCCTGCATCTCAACGGCGCCACCGCCTGACCCGGTGCTGCGCGCCCTGCCGGCACCATGCGCCTCACGCAGTGCGGGCGTACCCTTCGCAGCATGAAGAACAAGGACGAGATCGTCCGCGACTGGCTGCCGCGCTACACGGGGCGAAGGCTCGAGGACTTCGGGCAGTACGTGCTCCTGGTCAACTTCTCCAACTACGTGGAGCTCTTCGCGGAGCGCTTCGGCGTGCCAGTCGTGGGTCGCGACCGCCCGATGCTGAGCGCCACCGCGGAGAACATCACGATCCTCAGCTTCGGCATGGGATCGGCCATGGCGGCCACCACCATGGATCTCCTGTCGGCCGTCGCGCCCAAGGCCGTACTCTTCCTCGGCAAGTGCGGCGGACTCAAGAAGACCAAGGTCGGCGACTTCGTGCTTCCCATCGCCGCCATCCGCGGCGAGGGCACCAGCGACGAATACATGCCGCCCGAGGTTCCCGCGCTCCCCAGCTTCCGCCTGCAGCGCGCGGTCAGCGCGTCCATCATCAAGCACGACCGCGACTACTTCACCGGCACCGTCTACACCACCAACCGCCGTGTCTGGGAGCATGACGAGCGCTTCCGCGAGAAGCTCCTCCTCATGAAGGCGGAGGGCATCGACATGGAGACCGCCACCATCTTCCTGGTGGGCTTCGCCAACGGCATCCCGAAGGGCGCGCTGCTCCTGGTCTCCGACAACCCGATGACGCCCGAGGGCGTGAAGACGAGCGAGAGCGACCGCCACGTCACCGACCGCTTCGTGAAGCAGCACCTCGACATCGGGCTCGATGCGCTGCGCGAGCTGCGCGACCGCGGCGAGAGCGTGAAGCACCTGCGCTTCGAGTGAGGCGCCGGGCGTTCGTTCACTTGCCGGCTTGCCCGGCGCCGCTTCGGGCACCCGGCTGGTAGGCGATGCGCTCGAATCCCGCGTCGCGGCATCCCTGGAGCGCGGCGGCCGCGCCTTCCACGGGAACGTCGTCCGCCACGCGCACCACGATGCCCGGCGCCTTCGGCAGCGCGCGCACCAGGTCCGCGAGCGACTCGCGGCTTGCCACGCTCCGCCCGCCCATGCGGTACGCCACGTTGCCGCCGGCCATCGTCACCTCGACCACCTGCGGGGTGAATCCGCCGGTGTCGCCGGCCACGGTGCTTCCGCTTCCGAGCGTCGATGCCAGCTCGCGCTCCTCGGCCTCCAGGCTCCCGGCAAGCAGGAAGTACATGAGGAGGAAGAGGATCACGTCGATGAGCGCGATCAGCGGCAGGCGCATCTCGGACAGTTCAAGGAGCCCGGAGCTGCGGCGCGCGGCCATCCTCATGGCGTGCCCTCCGGCGAGACGGCGAGCGACCAGTTGGCGATCTTGGCGCCCGCCAGACGGTCGGCAAGCCGGTTGAGCGCGCCGGCGTTCGCGGTGCGGTCGGCGCGCACCACCACGCCGCTGTGACGCGTGCCGGTGCCGCCCTGGCTCGCGGCGATGCGCGCGGAGAGCGCCTCGAGCGTGAGCTCCTCGCCGAGGATCGAGTAACGGCCCTCGCGGTCGACGTCGATCACCAGCTTGGCGGCGGCCGACTCGCTGGGCGGCGTGGCGCCTTCCTGGTGCGGCAGGTCCACCGGGCGCAGCTCGCTGGTGGCGAACTGCGAGCTCAGCATGAAGAAGATGATGAGGAGCAGGATCACGTCGATCATCGGCGTGAGGTCGAACGATGCGTCCGAGCCGTCTGCTCCGCCTGCCATCAGGCCCCCTGCGTGGGTGCGGGGCGGGCGGGCGCTGCGGCGACCTGCGTTGCGCGCGCGGCCTGCGCTCCCGGGCGTGCTGCCATGGAAAGTCCTGCGGCCAGGTCATCGGAGAGCGGCTCGAGCACGTCTGCCGCCACGTCGGTCACCATCCGGTCGATGCGCTGGCGGAAGAGCGCGAAGGCCACCGTGCACGGCACGGCCACCACCAGCCCCTGCGCGGTGTTGACGAGCGCGAGCGACATGAACCTCGCCAGCTCGGTGGAGCGCGCCGCGCCCTGGAGCGAGCCGATGGCGTTGAACGCGCCGATCATGCCGATCACCGTGCCGAGGAGCCCGAGCATCGGGCCCACGGCCGCCAGCACGCCGAGGCCGTTGTTCAGCCGCTGCAGCTTCGCGGTGGCGACCTGTCCGGCCTCCTCCACGGCGGCGCGCGCCTCGAAGGCGCCCATCGGGTTCGCGCTGCAGCGGCGGATGGCGCTCTGCATGACGCCTGCCACGAAGGAATGTCCGGGGTCCTCGGTGCATGCGCGTGCGGCGCCGGCCACGTCGCCCGCGCGCAGCATGCCGGAGAGGCGCGTGACCAGGTCCTCGGGCGCCAGGAGCGACTTGCGCAGCACCAGCAGGTTGCGCACCACCAGCGCCACCGCCAGGACCGAGAGCGCAATCAGCACGTATCCGAGCGAACCGCCGGCACGGACGTACTCGAAGAGGCTCATGGTGCCGCCGCCCTCGGCGAGAAGGGCGGGAAGGACGGGGTTCGCGCTGGCGATGGTCATCGACAGTGCAGGGTAGCCGCGCGGGCGCGAAGGAAAAGGCCGGCCCCGTGGATGGGGCCGGCCTTCGGTTTCAATGCAAACGGGCGGGGCTGTCCCCGACGTCAGGGGCAGGCGCCCCAGGCAGCGAGCATGGTGCCGAGGTCGGCACCGTTGGTGACCCCGTCGCCGTTCAGGTCGGCGGGACCGCCGACGCCCCAGTACGACAGCATGACGCCCAGGTCATCACCGGCAACGTTTCCGTTGTTGGTGAGGTCCGCCGCGCAGTTGGAGCCCATGGAGAGCGTCAGCGTTCCGGTGCCGCCCGTGGTGGCACCACCGACGCGGACGTACCAGACGCTGCCGGCGGTCACCTGCCACGTGGCCGTGCTGGTTCCGCTGGCGCAGCCGGCAGCGTTGTCGCTGCAGGCGGTCACCGGCGAGGTGGTCGGGCAGCTTGCACCGGGATACACGGCAATGCGCGTATCGAACGCCGCCGCACCGCAGGTGGTGGCGGTGGCGCGGCCCGCGGTGGGTGCCGTGAAGCGGTACCACAGGTCCTTGACGATCGCGATGCCTGCGCCCTCGTCGCACGAGGAGGGCAGGGCCAGGGGGGCGTTGGTGGCGTTGGTGCTGTTGAAGCTGAACGCGCCCGGGTTGACGGCCGTGGCCGTGCCGCAGTTGTCGTTCGCCGGCACCGCGACCGAGGTGCTGAAGGTCAGCGAGTAGTCGTTGCGCGTGTCCGTCGCGAGATAGACGCGCATGTAGACGGTGCCGGAGGCGGTGTTGTTGACGTACGTGAACGACTCGTTGTTGGTGTTCGCGTTGCGGTTCAGCGTCACGGCGCCACCGCACTCACTGAACAGCTGCACGTCCACGTCTCCATTGGAGTGCGTGAAGGTCATGCTGACGGTGAGCGTCGAGCCGATCGGCACCGGAAGCGCGTACCAGTCCTCGTCGAGGCGCTTCACGACCAGGCCGGTGTAGGTGCCGGCCGACAGTGCCTTGGCAGTGGCGCAGGTGTCGTTCTGTTCCTGGGCGTCATCCGCACCGGCAGCCAGCAGGGTGGCGAAGTTGCTGCCGGCGGCGGCCACCGCCAGGTCCCATCGGCCGTAGCCGTCGTCGCCCGCGGTGTTGTTGCATGCGCTGGCGCCGCAGGTCAGCACGCCGAACATCTTGCGGTCGCTCTCGCGGAAGATGGCGGAACCCGATGAGCCGCCCTCGGTGATGCCGTTGTTCCAGGAGACCGAGTTCCAGTTCGAGGTGGGCGAGCCACAGTTGAAGCTCGCCACGTTCTTCACGCCGAAGCTGATCGCCTGGGGGGTGCCGCTGGGGTGGTGGACGCCCACGGCCGTGGTGTTGACCGCCGGGTTGGTGTTGAGCCAGCCGTCCCATGCCACACCCGCAGGCAGCGCTCCCTTGATCATCAGCAGTGTGCAGTCGCTGGCCAGGTAGGTGGACGAGAGGTCGGCGCCGCCGCTGACCGTGGTGCCTGCCGAGGTTGCCCCGCCGCAGGTGTTGGAGCGGTAGAAGAAGATGAACTGGCAGCTGTTCGCTTCAGCGGTGGTGCTGATGCAGTGGTTCGCGGTGGAGAAGTAGGGTGTCTCGTCCGCGGCGGTGGTGGCCGTCAGCTGGCCGGAGCAGAGGTAGCTGCCGCCGCCGCTCGTGTAGGTGATCTTGGCCGCGGCGTTCGATTCGTTCGCCCAGGTCGGGTAGCAGATCGGGTCAAGCGAGCAGGTGCCGCCGTTGCTCGGCGCGATCAGCACCTGGCGGTAGCCGTACGAATACGCCACCGCATCGAAGGGCAGCTCCTGTGCCGGCTGGCCCGTCGGCACGAACCACTGGATCTGGGCGCGCGCACTCGGGGAGAAGAGACCGAAGGCCTCGCCGTTGCCGAACTCGCCGTTCAGCTCGAGCAGGCCGCCCATCTGCTGCTCCTGGTCGGGGCAGACGAGGGCAAGTTCCTGGCCGGGGAGCATGTTCAGCCCGGAGAGGTGCAGGCGCGAGTTCAGTGCGCCGGCCGCCTCGATGTCGACGCGCCACAGGCGGCCGCCGTCCACGTTGATCCACTGACCGTCCGCGAGGGACAGCTGCACTGCGCGCTCCACGCCGAACCGGAGCGGTGCGGGCCCGGGCATCGCCTCGTCGGCGGCGATCAGCGCGCCGTGGTCCATCGCATCGAGCGTGAGCACCGGAGCCGGAACGAACCAGGTCCCGAAGCGCTCCGAGAGCGTCGCGGGGGCCGGCTTCTGCACCGCCGGGGCCGCGAGCGGGCCGTGGCCATCGGGGCCTTCGCCAAGATCGTCGGCACGGACCGAGATGGTGGGCGAGGCGGCAAGGATCAGGATGCCAACGGTGGAAGCGATCGTCTTCTTCATGGTTCGTGTCTCAGCAGGTGAAGTGCGCGAGCATGCATTGCACAACCGCCGTTTGGGCGGCATGTGTACGCAAAGGTAGCCCCGAAGCATGCCGAGGCGAACCAAATAGCCCGAGTTCCCGGTGCGTGTCGGAGATTTATGGGGCCTTGCCCGGAATGCTGGGTGCCGATGCCTGCTCGGCGGGGGTACCGCCTTCGGTTCGGCGAGCGTCTCGGTGCGCTGCGTGGCACGCCGTGCACGTGGCGCGCAGCGCTTTCAAGTCTGCCGCGAGCCGGGCCGTGCGGTCGGTGGCAGCTTCGTCGGCCAGGTCCGACTCGAGCTTCTCTGCCGCGCTGAGCGAGGTGGCCAGGATCGCGGCGAAGGCGGCACGAGCTGCATCGTCGCGTGGCCGACCGTCCTGGCCGAGGAGCCGCAGATGGTCCGCAATGGCCCCCGCGTCCGCGGCCGGCGCCAGGCCGGGATGCGTTGCGGGCACCTTCCACCCGGCCTTCTCGACCACCTTGATCCGCTCCATCGCATCGTCGATCGCCACCATCGACTCCACCATGCCGCTCGGGCGCGTCACGGCGGGCCACTGTGCCGGCGCGGTGTCGATGAGCGCGGCGGCGAGCGCCTGCGCCGTGGCGGCGCAGCGGTAGAGACCCGGATAGCTCTCCGAGGTGCCGGACACCTTCATGCGCGCGATCGCGGCCTGGGGAGACATCCAGCCGAGCGATGCGGCCACCGCCGCGGCGGCGCCTGCACTGCGGTGCTTGCCGTGGTGGCAATGGATGTAGATCGGCCCGGGCAGGTCGCGCACCGCGCGCACCAGCTCCAGCTTGCGTGCATCGTCGAAGCCGTCGTAGCCAATTGGAAGGTGTACGTAACGCAGCCCGAAGCGCGCGGCGCGCGCGACGTCCGGCACCGCGCCGTCCACCGAGATCACCGTTCGCACTCCCCACGACTGGAGCGAGGCGAACCCGGCATCGCCTTCGGGCACGCTGCCCGACCAGCAGCCCGGTCCGAAGGCCACCACGTTGTGGAGCCCGGGGGCGTCGCTTGGGCGCTGCGCTTCCAGCGAAGGCGGCTGTACGGTGCGCGGCTCGGCGGTCTGCGCCCGCGTGTCCGCGGCGGACACCAGGGCCAGCGTTGCAACGATGGCTGCACCGATCCGGAGCTCGATGTTCATGAGCATGAGCTCGGAAGTGTAGGGACGCAGGCGCGGATAAATCCCTAGGGAAAGAAATTGATCGCGCGTGTCGTGGGTTGGCAACCGTGGCGAGCACAAGGCGGCCGATACCCTTCTTCCGTGCCGCCTCCCGTCGCTCAACAAGACTTCTCCGACCACTGTCGCTCCTGCGCCAGCGACCTGCGTGACGCGCTGCGCTCGCTGTACGACGGGATCGGTGCCGACATTTCCAAGCCCCAGGAGGTGTCGCGCCAGTTCAAGCTCAACAAGAACCTCACCTGGAAGATCGCCAAGGTCCTCCAGACCAACGACGCCCTGGAAGCCGTTCCGCTGATTCCGGGCAGCGAGGGCATGGAGATCCTGCTCGGCGCCATGTCCGGCGCCGGTGCCAGCGCCGCGGCGGTGCAGGCCGTGCGCACCAAGCTCGCCGCGTTCGAGCACATGGTGGAGGCGCACGTCGGCGACCGCGCCACGCTCGAACTCCTGATGGACGGCATGTCCCGCGGCGGCAAGGCGCTCGAGGTCTCGCGCAAGCTTGCGTTCCGCGGGAACTCCGGCATCTGGGGCGTGCAGGCCCGCGCCCGTTCGATGATGCAGTTCCTGGCGCCCAACCGCGAGCAGCCGGATCGCCTCGACCTGGCGCTGGTCGGTGGTCTGCACGACATCCGCCGCCTGCGCCCCGTGCAGGGCTGGCCGCTCTTCCGCTTCTACCGCTACGGCTCCGCCGGCGCAGGCCTCTCGCAGCCGCGAGCCATGCAGCCCATCGAGCCGCCATCCCGCGAGGACGAGCCCCACCTCATCATGCGCTCGTTCTGCTCGCCGCCCGGCGCCGAGGTGCGCAGCGTGCAGTCGGAGATCGATGTCTCGCACGAACTGGTGGACGGCCCCATCGGCCAGCGCGGATCCGTCAGCTTCGTCTTCGGCATGCTCGAGCGCGCGGTGCATCCGCGGTACGCCGACCCTGCCGCCGCCACCACCGAGTTCGGCGAGATGGGCGCATTGATCACCATGCCCGTGGAGCTGGTGGAGATCGACATCCTGGTGCACCGAGACCTCATCAACGGTTTCGTGCCGGAACTCGTGGTGTATGGACGGCCGCACGGCAACAGCCAGGCGGACCCCTCCACGCGCGAGAACTATCGCCTGCCAATCGATGAACCGATCATGCGGATCGACCCGGCGCGCGACGGCTTCAACAGCGACATCCTGCCCGACCAGCCGCGCCTGGTGAAGACCGTGTGCGAACGCAGCGGCTGGGATGCGCGTGAATTCACCGGCTTCCGCGTGGTGGTCCCGTACCCGCCGATGCCGTCCACGGTGATGGTGCGTTATGCGCTGCCGCGCGCGCCCGGCCGCTGACCGCCGTCGCGGTTGATCCGACGCAGCACGATCATCGCGCCGCCCACCGCCCCTGCCACCGAGGCAAACGCGATCACGCCGCCGCCGATGAGCGCGCGGTTGATGAGGTCGCGCGGGGAGTCGATCTTGGCGACCGAGCCGTTGATGCCGTCCACGGAGGTGACGAGCGCGTCGACGCGGGTTGCCAGCTCGTCGTTTGCGCGCGTCAGGTCCCGCATGGCCGTGCCTGCGTTCGCGAACTGCACGGAGGTGTGCTCGAGTCCCGCGTAGGCCTCGCGCACGCGATCCGATTCCAGCAGCAGCCGTGCCGTCCCCTCGATCTCGTCGCCGATCGTGGTGGGCATCCGTGCCATGAGCCACACCAGCTGGCTGCCGAGGATGCGCGTCTGCTCGAGCTCGCGTGCCGCGTCGCTGACCGGGCTGAACATCGTGGGCGCCGCGCGCTCCAGGATCATCTGCTCCGCGGGCAGGTGGTCCGCCATGTCGTCGATCCGCATCATTCCGATCGAGAGCAGCTTGGGATGGCGTTCCTTGTAGCGCGCGACGATGCCGTCGAGGTGGCCGAGCATCTCCGCGTCGATCACCTTCGCGGCCAGGCTGTCGATGTGCTGGCGCAGGACGGGGAAGATCATGTCACAGTTGTCCGGAACGAGGTCGGGGTCCGCCTCCACCCGGTTGTGGCACGCCCACTCCCCGAGGCGCACCCAGACGTAGAGGCGCACGATGGACTGCTCCGGTGCCTGCGTCAGTGCCAGCGACCGCACCGTCGTCGAGATATGGGTGTGCGTCCGCTGCGCCACCGCGATGTGGGTCGGCGAATCCTTCTTCAGCAGCGCCTGCAGCATGGCCTGCTCGGTGGTCGAGTGCGCCTCGTCGGCGATCTCGAGCAGGCGCTGCGAGAGCGCCAGCCGCTGGCGGAGGTTCTCCCGCTCGTCGGTGCGGGGGCCTTCCGCCTGGCAGCCCGCGAGGGTCACGGAGGCAAGGGCCGCAAGGAGGTATCGACGGTGCTTCACGCCATGAAGCGTAGCGGCGCAGCGACGCGGCGTGCGTGGCCTCGCGCGTGCGTATCGTGGTGCGATGCCCGCAGCCCTGACCACGTGCATCGGTGCCGTCCTCGTGCTGGCGGCCGCGCCCCCGGCGAGTGACTGGGACGCGCTGCTGATCGATCCCGCAGCGGATGCGCGGTGGGTGGATGCGCACACCGTCCGGGTCTTCCCGCGCGGCGGCGGGGCGCCGGCGGACATCGATGCCCGTTCCGGTACGCGCGTCACGCTCGATGCCGCCGCCGCGGCGGCGGCATCCGGGCGCGTGCTTGGTGCCGAGGAGCTCCGCTCCGAGGGCGGTGCGCTGCAGACCTCCATCCGATTTCGGAACACGGGGCCGAAGGACGCGGAACTCCGCTGGGTCGACCAGCGTGGGCGCGAGCGCGGCTACGGAACGATCGCACCGGGGCAGGAACGAAGCCAGCACACCTTCGAGGGCCACGCGTGGAAGGTGGTGGCCGACGGGCGCACGCTCGGGTGGATCCGGGGCGAGGCGTTGCCGGTGCGCGTGGACATCGGCCCGGTTCCGGCGGTGCCGGCGAAGTCGGCGGAGCCGGCCGCGACCGACTTGCCCGTGTTGCCCGCACCTCCTGCGCCACCCCCGCTTCCCGCCACCGCTTCTGCGCTCCATGGCCCGCCGGAGTGGTCGCCGGACGGCGCGCACGTGGTCATGTTCGATCACGTCGACGCGCAGAAGCACCCGCTGCACCTGGTGGAGAGCGCGCCGAAGGACCGCGTGGAGCCGCGCATGCGGACCATCCAGTACCTGAAGCCCGGCGACGTGATCGAGCAGCGCTGGCCGCGGCTCTTCACGCGCGAGGGCCGCGAGGTGCCGCTGGACCGTTCGCTGTTCGCCAACCCATGGTCGATCGACGGCTGTCGCTGGTCCGCGGACGGCCGGACCTTCTTCTTCATCTACAACCAGCGTGGTCATCAGGCGTACCGGCTGCTGGCGGTGGACGCCGCCACCGGCGCGGTGCGCACGGTGGCGGGCGAGGAATCCGCCACGTTCGTCGATTACGCGGACAAGTCGTGGTGCCACTGGCTGGGCGAGGACCAACTGCTCTGGATGAGCGAGCGCGACGGCTTCAACCACCTGTACCTGGTGGACGTGCCGCACGGCACCGTCGTGCGCCAGGTGACGCGCGGGCCGTGGATGGTGCGCTCCGTCGAGCACGTGGACGAGGCGGCGCGCACGCTGACATTGCGCGTGATGGGCATCGACCCGGGGCAGGATCCCTACCACGCGCATTTCGTGCGCGTGTCCATCGACGGCGGCGAGCCGGTGCGCCTGACGCAGGGCGACGGCACGCACGAACTGGCGTGGAGCCCCGGGCGCGAGTGGTACGTGGACACGTGGTCGCGCGTGGATCTGCCGCCCGTGCACGAGCTCAGGCGCGCCTCCGATGGCGCACCGGTGGCGGAGCTCGGGCGCGCCGATGCGTCCAAGCTCCTCGCCGCGGGTTGGAACATGCCGGAGCGCTTCGCGACGAAGGGCCGCGATGGCGCCACGGACGTCTGGGGCGTCATCTGGCGGCCGGAGGGCAGCGCGGCCGATCCGTCGCCGCGCCCCGTGGTGGAGGAGATCTACGCCGGTCCGCAGGACTTCTTCGTACCCAAGTCATTCGCGGTGCGCCACGGCCAGCGCGCCATGACCGAGGACGGCTTCGTGGTGGTGCAGGTGGACGGCATGGGCACCAACTGGCGCGGCAAGAAGTTCCACGACGTCTGCTGGAAGAACCTGAAGGACGCCGGCCTTCCGGACCACGTGGCATGGCTGCGCGCCGCGGCGGCCACGCGCCCATGGATGGACCTCTCGCGGGTCGGCATCTACGGCGGCAGCGCCGGCGGGCAGAACGCGATGCGCGCGCTGCTTGATTTCCCCCAGATCTACAAGGTGGGCGTTGCCGACTGCGGCTGCCACGACAACCGCATGGACAAGATCTGGTGGAACGAGCTCTGGATGGGCTGGCCGGTGGACGAGAGCTACGAGCGGAGCTCGAACGTGGTCGACGCGGCGAAGCTTGCGGGGAAGCTGATGCTGGTGGTGGGCGAACTGGACGACAACGTGGACCCGGCCAGCACCATGCAGGTGAGCGCGGCGCTGGTGCGTGCGGGCAAGGTGCACGAACTGGTGGTGGTTCCCGGGGCAGGGCACGGTGCGGCGGAGACACCGTACGGGAGCGCCAAGCGGCGCGCGTTCCTCAAGCAGCATCTCATGGCGCCGGCTGCGGCGGAGTGAGCGCACCGCTCACTGCGGGTGATCGAGCCCGGAGCGGCGGAGCAGTTCGGCGGCATCGGGATGCTCCGCCGATGCGGCGCGCAGGTCCTCCACCGACGCGTAGGAGTTCGACCAGCTGAACGAGGGCTTGCGCACGACCGTCCACGTGCGGCGCTCGTGCACCACGGCAAAGAACCCGGTGGCCACGGTGACGCCAAGAGAAAGCGCGATGCCCGCCACGGGCAGCATCCAGAACGCCTGCTTCGGCACGCCCGCACCCTCGCTGCGGCGCTTGATTGCCTCCATCCACGTCCCGGCGATCGCGAACTCCAGGCTCAGGATGCCGAGTCCCGCCAGGATCAGCGGAATGCCGGGGCCGGGAAGCACCAGGAGCGCAACGCCCGCCAGCGCCATCGTTCCACCGAGGATCCCCACCATCGCGCGCCGGAAGCGGCCGCCGACGGTCTTTCGGATCGGTTCCTCCAGCATCCCCGCCACGGCACGTCCCACGTGGTCCTTGGCCCTCGAGTGCAGCCTGTCCAGGAAACTTGCCATGGCGGAAGGATAGATGCGCACCCACCGTACAATTTCCGGTCTCCCCGAGGAATCCACCGATGGCAGCACCGCAGAAATCCGGCCCGAAGAACGAGACCCAGATCATCTACTCGATGATGGGAGTCACCAAGGAGATCGACAGGAAGAAGATCCTGAACAACGTCTCCATCTCCTACTACTACGGCGCCAAGATCGGCGTGCTGGGCCTGAACGGCAGCGGCAAGAGCACCCTGCTGCGGATCATCGCGGGCGTCGACAAGAACTACGAGGGCAAGATCACCGCGGCCAACGGCTACTCGATCGGCTACCTCGAGCAGGAGCCCCTGATCGACGACACCCGCACCGTGATGGAGGTGGTCCGCGACGGCGCGAAGGACACGTACGAGCTCCTCAAGCAGTATGACGAGATCAACGCCAAGTTCGGCGAGGACATGACGCCGGAGCAGATGGACAAGCTCATCGCGAAGCAGGGCCAGGTGCAGGAGAAGCTCGACCTCCTCGATGCGTGGACCATCGACAGCCAGCTCGAGATGGCCATGGAAGCGCTCCGCTGCCCGCCGCCCGACCAGCCGGTGAACACGCTCTCCGGCGGCGAGCGCCGCCGCGTGGCGCTCTGCCGGCTGCTCCTCACCAAGCCCGACGTCCTCCTCCTCGACGAGCCCACCAACCACCTCGACGCCGAGAGCGTGACCTGGCTCGAGCAGCACCTGCAGCGCTTCGAGGGCACCATCATCGCCGTCACCCACGACCGGTACTTCCTCGACAACGTGGCGGGCTGGATCCTGGAGCTCGATCGCGGCGAAGGCATCCCGTACAAGGGCAACTACACCGGCTGGCTGGTGCAGAAGAAGGCGCGCCTGGAGATCGAGGAGAAGCAGGCATCCACGCGCCAGAAGGCGCTCGCACGCGAGCTCGAGTGGATCAACAAGAGCCCGCAGGGCCGCATGGCCAAGAGCAAGTCCCGCGTGGAGCGGTACGAGCAGCTCGTCAGCCAGAACCAGAAGGAGAAGGCGGCCGAGGTGGAGATCTTCATCCCGCCGGGCCCGCGCCTGGGCACGCTGGTGGTCGAGGCCAAGGGCGTCAGCAAGGCGTACGGCGACAAGCTCCTCTTGGACGACGTGAGCTTCTCGATCCCCGCGGGCGCCATCGTCGGCATCATCGGTCCGAACGGCGCCGGCAAGACCACGCTGTTCCGGATGATCATCGGCGCCGAGAAGCCCGACTCCGGCGAGCTGCGCGTGGGCGAGAGCGTGAAGCTCGCGTACGTGGAGCAGAGCCGCGAGACCCTGCCCAACGACAAGAACCTGTGGGAGGCCATCTCCGACGGCGGCGAGAAGATGCTCCTCGGTGGCGTCGAGGTCAACAGCCGCGCCTACGTGGCGCGCTTCGGCTTCACCGGCACCGACCAGTCGAAGATCGTCGGCAACCTCTCCGGCGGCGAGCGCAACCGCGTGCACCTCGCGCGCATGCTCAAGCAGTGCGCCAACGTGATCCTGCTCGACGAGCCCACCAACGACCTGGACGTGAACACCATGCGCGCCCTGGAAGAGGGCATGGAGAACTTCGTGGGCTGCAGCGTGGTGATCAGCCACGATCGCTGGTTCCTGGACCGCGTGGCCACCCACATCCTGGCCTTCGAAGGCGACAGCAAGGTCTTCTTCTTCGACGGGAACTACTCCGCCTACGAGGCCGACCGCCGGCGGCGGCTGGGGATTCCCGCGGACGCTGCGCCGCGGCGGATCCAGTACCGAGCGCTGACCAGATAACGCGAACTGCAAGTTTCGCGTACCGGGGCGATCCGAATCCACGGGACATTCCGCCTTCGGTGGTGCAAGTGGTTGCCTTCCCCGCAACCGCTGCCGGCGGGCCCGAGGCCTGTCCGCGCCCTTCAGTCCCTTTCACTCATTCCGGAGAGAAGCACCATGAAGTCCTCGACCCTCATTTCGTCCATTGCGATCGCCCTGTCCGTTTCGTCGTTTGCGACGGCGGCGGTTCCGCCGGCCCAAAGCTTCGGCAACCTTTCCTACCCGGCCAACGGCGGGACGCAGATCGGTTGGACCTGGCCCGGCAGCGGTCAGTCCGACAACAGCAACTTCCTCTACACGAACACCAACATCGGTTCCAGCGGCACCGACAAGTGGCTGACGATCGGCCTTCGCTCGAGCGCCTACTATGGCGCGCCGAACGCGATCCCGACCTACGTCGGCAACAACACGTTCCAGGTCGATGCGGGCTCGACGTTGTGGGCGCCGGCCTCCGGCGACCCCGCCCCCCCGGACTACTCCA
>CAMBSR010000012.1 GCA_945870475.1 Phycisphaera mikurensis NBRC 102666 | reverse complement strand
GGCGGCGGGGAGAGTGACCCCAAGGGGATTCGAACCCCTGTTCCATCCGTGAGAGGGACGTGTCCTGAACCGGGCTAGACGATGGGGCCGGCGAGTGAGGGGGAGAGTATACCCACGCCCTGCAGGCCATGTACATCGTTTGCCCACTGGAATTCGAGCGATCCGCCCTCCGCCGGCTGGCCGCGGCGCGAGGCTGGAACCTTGCATGCTCCGGCCCCGGCGCGGCCGCGGTGGCCGCGTGGGCGCGCCAAAGCGGCCCCCCGACCGGCTCCACGGTGGTCCTGGCGGGGGTGGCCGGCAGCCTGCGCCCCTCCGTGCCCTCCGGGGAAGCGGTGGAAATTTCGTCCATCGTGGACGAGGACGCCACCATGGAATACGTCCCCCGCCGCCTCACCGCCCTGCCGCGGGTGCGCTGCATCGCGGTGCACGCGCCGCTCGCCACGGTGGACGCCAAGCGCGAGGAGGCCGCCCGCAACCGCGCCGACATCGTCGACATGGAATCGGCGGCGTTCGCCCGCGAGGCCATCGCTCGGCAGTGGCGGTGGTCGGTGGTGCGCGGCATCAGCGACGGCGCGGACGAATCGCTGCCGCCCGGCGTGGAGGGCTGGACCGACGAGCGCGGCAAGACCCGGTTCCTGCGCGTGGCGGGATCGCTCGCGCGCCGACCGTGGATGGTGCGTGAGGTCACCCAGCTCGGCGCGCGGAGCTTCCTGGCCATGGACGCCGTGCATCGCGCGCTCGCGTGCGTGCACGCGGGCGGCTGATCTGTTCCAATGTGCGGCTCCCCATGATCGACACCGAAGCACCCAACGTCCACGCCGCGCCCGACCGCCCCATCGTCATCTTCGGCGGCTCGTTCGATCCGCCGCACCGGCGCCACGTGGAGATCGCGCAGGGCGCGGACGCGATCCTGAAGGCGAAGCAGGTCCTGGTGATCCCCGCCAAGCAGAACCCGCAGCGCGCCGACGGGCCGAAGGCAAGTGCCGCGGACCGCATGGCCATGTGCACGCTCGCGTTCGAGGGAATGGCGGACACCGTGGTGCTCCCCATCGAGATGGATCGCGACGGCGCAAGCTTCACCATCGACACCGTGCGCGAGGTGCAGCGCATGCAGGCCGAGGGCGGCGCGATGAAGGGCCCGCTGCGGCTGGTGGTGGGAAGCGACCAGGCACTGAATTTCAGCACGTGGAAGGACTGGCGCGACCTGGTGGACCTGGCCACGCCGGTGGTGATCCTGCGCCCGCCGCACACGCGCGCGGAATGGCCGGCGATCCTCGCCCAGCACATGGACGAGGCGTGGGCGGCCAAGTGGCTCTCATGGACGCTGCCCATCGAGCCGGTGGACAGCTCGAGCACCGAGGTGCGCAAGCGCGTTGCAGAAGGCAAGGACCTGGGAGACCTGGTGCTTCCGGCCGTGGGCAACTACATCGCATCGCGCGGGCTGTACGCGAAGGCATAAAGCGAAGGGTTGAGGAACGACCGAACGTCGGGGCGTCGTCAGCCGTCGCACGCCTGCGGCGACGCACTCACGCCGGTTCGATGCGGAACTCGTGGATCTCGCTGTGCGCGCGTCGCGGCGCGAGCGAGGCGAGCGAGTCGGGCCGCTCGTCGTAGGCCACGCGGTCCATCGAGTACCACTGGCCCTGGAAGCGCCACTCGTCCTGCAGCTCGATGCGCGACTCGATCATGCGCTGCATCTCGCCGATGCCGGAGGCCGTGAGCCACGCCAGCACGTAGCCGGCGCGCGGGTGATCCTCGTCGGCGCTCTCCACCACCGCCACCACGTGCCAGAGCGTGCGGCCGAGCCGGCGCCCTGCCTCGTCCAGGTTGTCCTCGGGGTCGGCGTCGAGCTCCATGCCCCACGCCTCGCGCAGCTGGAACAGGATCTCGTCGATGTCCGGGCATTCCTCGTCCTCGAGGACCAGGATCTCGCGGACGTTGAGCGGCGGCTCGGCGCGTTCGTCCACCTCGGGCGGCCAGGTGTGCGCGACCTCCTCCAGGCCATGGCGGCCGAGGATGCGCTCGATGTCCTCGCGCATGTCCGGCGGCACCTGCACCTCGATGCCCTTCCAGCTGTCGACGAAGACCTCCATGTACGGCTCGTCCGCCTGTGCGCCCGCACCGATCGAGCCGTCCTCGAGGAGGACCTGCCGATAGTGGCGCCAGTCCTCCATAAAGTCGTCGAACGGGACGGGCTCGCGCGCGCTGAAGACGTCCATGGTGCGGAAGGCGTCCTTGGAGCCGACCTCCACCAGCGGGAACACCTCGTCCGGCAGCGCCTCGAAGAGGTCCTCCAGGAGGAGCGAGACCTTCTCGAAGCTGGTCACCGCGTAGAAGCGGTAGGTGTCCGGGGCGTTGTCGTCGCCCTCCACGAACTCCACCGTGTAGCCCTCGCTCGGCGCGGGCAGGTCCACGGGCTCCAGTCCCAGCGGAAGCTGGAACCGGCCGATCCGGTGGCGCTCAAGGTCGGTGCGGAGGAAGAACGATCGCATGGAGAGATTAGAAGTGTAGGTGGAAGGGCGCGCCGCGCAAAGAACCGCGGAGGATGGGCGCGCTGCGCCTGCGAATGGTGCAAATGGGGGAAATCCGCGTGGCGCGGAGGAAGGGCGCGTTCAGTGGCCCAGGTAGGCCGCGCGCACGCGCTCGTCGCGCAGGAGCTCTTCGCCGGTGCCGGTGAGCACCACGTTGCCGGTCTCCAGGACGTACGCGCGGTCGCTCATGCGGAGCGCGGCGTTCGCGTTCTGCTCCACCAGGAGGATGGTCATCCCCTGTGCGCGCAGCACGTTCTTGACGGTGTCGAAGATCTGCGCCACCAGGATGGGCGCGATGCCCATGGACGGCTCGTCCATCATCAGCATGCGCGGCCGGCTCATGAGCGCGCGGCCGATCGCGAGCATCTGCTGCTCTCCGCCCGAGAGCGTGCCGCCCTGCTGCGCGAACCGCTGCTTCAGGATGGGGAACATGCCGCAGACGCGCTCCACGTCGGCCTCGATGCCGTCGGTGTCGTTGCGGATGAAGGCACCCATCTCCAGGTTCTCGCGCACGGTGAGGCGCGGGAAGATGCGGCGGCCTTCCGGCACCTGCACCAGGCCGCGGCGCACCACGTGCTCGGGGGCCATGGAGGAGATGTCGGTGCCGTCGAACTGGATGCGCCCGCTTGCGCGGTTGATGCGCGAGATGCACATCAGCGTGGTGGACTTGCCCGCGCCGTTGGCGCCGATCAGGCTGACGATCTCGCCGGGGAACACGTCGATGTCCACGCCGTGCAGCACCTCGGCCTGCCCGTAGGAGCACTTGAGCCCGTGGACGCGAAGGAGCGGCGTGCGCGGAGCATCGGTCACTGGATCACCTCCGTGCCCAGGTACGCGGCGATGCACACCGGGTCGTTGCGGATCTGCTCGGGCGTGCCCTCGGCGATCTTCTTGCCGTACTGCAGCACGGCGATGCGGTCGGAGATGCCCATGACCACCTTCATGTCGTGCTCGATGAGGACCACGGTGACGCCGCTCTCGCGGATGCGGCGGATGAGGCGCATGAGGTCCGCGCTCTCCGCGGGATTCATGCCGGCGGCGGGCTCGTCGAGGAGGATGAGCTTGGGGCCCGTGGCCAGCGCGCGCGCGATCTCCAGGCGGCGCTGGTACCCGTAGGGCAGCGCGCGGGCCAGATCGCCGGCGTAGCGGTCGAGCTCCACGAACTTCAGCAGTTCGAACGCGCGGCGACGCATGGTGGCGCGCTCGCGCCAGAACCACGGCGGCCGCAGCAAGCATGACCAGAACCCGCAGCGGAAGTGCTGGTCCATGCCCACCAGCACGTTCTCCACCAGGTTCATCTCGGGGAAGAGGCGGATGTTCTGGAAGGTGCGCGCCACGCCGGAACGCGCGATCAGGTCCGGCGTGCGGCGCTGCGAATGCCAGATGGCCCCGAACCCCAGGCGCCCCACGAGCGATGCAGCGATGGCCACGCCCCAGGTTGCCCAGAAGCCCGCGGCATGCAGCGTGCCCGGCACGGTGGCGATCGCCTCGCCCCACGGGAACGGCTGGCCGTAGACGTACTTGCCCACCACCGCCGCCTGCCAGAGCGCGGTGACGTTGAGTGCGAGCACCGCCAGCACCGCGCTCGCCACGCCCACCGCGAAGCCGGTGGCGGCCACGCGCGGCGTCCACTCGCGGCGCACGTCGTGGCCGTCGAAGAGGACGGCGCCCTCGGTGGGTTCGTAGATGCCGGTGATGGCGTTGAAGAGCGTGGTCTTGCCGGCGCCGTTCGGGCCGATCACGGCGAAGATCTCGCCCGACTGCACCGCGAGGTTCACGCGCTCGTTGGCCACCAGGCCGCCGAAGCGCATCGTGACATCGCGCACTTCCAGGATGGTGCTCACGGGGCCGCTCCCTTCGCGGGGGCGGGGCCCGTGCCCTCGTCCTCGGGCGGCGCCTCGTGCTCGGCGCGCGGCGGCAGGATGCCCTGCGGCCGGAACATCATCATCAGGACGAGCGCCAGGCCGAAGAGGAGGAACTTCCAGTTGGTGGGGCTCAGGAGCACGTTCTGCGCCCAGGTGGTGATGAACACCCACACGCGCTCCATGCCGTGCGTCTCCGCGAGCCTCGATGCGCCCGCTGAGTCGGTGTTGCCGATCATCTCGGTGAGCTTCACCAGGACGATCGAGTTCATGCCCACCATGACGATGGCGCCCAGGAGCACGCCGCGCACGCTCCCGATGCCGCCCACGATCACGATGCAGAGGGCCAGCACGGAGACCTGGAAGTCGTAGTTGCTCGGCTCGCCGGAGCTCGACAGGCGGCTCGCGGTGAGCGCACCGGCCAATGCGGCGAGCGATGCGCACGTGGCGAAGGCCAGCATCTTCGCGTGGTCGGGACGGATGCCCATGGCGCGGCTCGCCAGCTCGTCCTCACGGATCGAGAGCCACGCGCGGCCCACGCGGCTGCGCTCCAGGCTGCGCGCGCCCGCGAACACCACCACCACGAACGCCAGCAGCAGCCAGTATTGCCCGCGGCTCCCGAGCTCCGCGCCGAACACCGTGGGCGGCGGCAGCGGGTTGATGCCCTGCGTGCCCTTGGTGATGGAGTCGAGGTTCACCAGGACGTCCTTCACGATCTCGCCGAAGCCCAGCGTGACGATCGCCAGGTAGTCGCCGCGCACGCGCAGCGTGGGTGCGCCGAGCGCGAAGCCCGCCAGCGCGCCGACCGCCATCGTGAGCGCGAGCGCCGGCCAGAAGCCCAGCTGGAACGGATAGATCTCGCAGGTGGAGATGGCGAACACGTAGGCGCCGATCGCGGCGAACGCGGCCACGCCCAGGTTCAGGAGGCCGGTGAAGCCCGTGATGACGTTGAGCGCCATCCCCAGGATCGCGTAGACGAAGACATCCGTCATCGGCTCGCTGATGGCCAGGCGCTGCGGGAGCGACGGCTCCACCACGGGGATCATCGCCAGCGCGACGAGCGCGAGGGCCATCTTCCACGGCATCTTCCGGGGAGCGCCCATGCTCACACCTTCTCCCGGAGCTTCGCCCCAAGGAGGCCCGAGGGCCGGAACACGAGGATCAGGATGAGGATGCCGAACACCACCGTGTTGGTCCAGCGCGCCTCGATGTAGCCGTCGCTCATGGAGCGGATCAGGCCGATCAGGAGGCCGCCGAGCACCGCGCCCGGGAGGTTGCCGATGCCGCCGAGCACCGCCGCGATGAACGCGTCCATGCCCATGCGGTAGCCCATCTGGAAGCTCACCGTCTGGTTGTAGAGGCTGTAGACCACCGTCGCGAACCCGCCCAGCGCGCCGCCGATGAAGAACGTGGCACCGATCACGCGCTCGACGTCGATCCCCATGAGCGCCGCGGCGGTGGGGTTCTGCGCCACCGCGCGCATCGCCTTGCCGAGCTTCGTGTAGCGCACCAGGTAGGTGAGCGCCACCATCAGGGGGAGCGTCACGCAGAGCACCAGGAAGTCGGTGCGCGAGTAGATGACGTCACCGATCTGCGCCGCCGGATCAGAGGAGACGAGCGCCGGGAACGCCTTCGGCGCCGCGGAGCTGGTGCCGCCCGCAAAGACGTCCATCGGCAGGCCGCCCCAGAAGAGGCCCAGGTTCACCAGGATGAAGCTCGCGCCGATGGCGCTGACCAACAGGCTCAGCTTGCTTGCCTTGCGCAGCGGCCGGTACGCCAGCCAGTTGATCGACCAGTTGAGCGAACCGCAGAACGCCGCGGTGCCCACGAGCACCATGACAAGCCCCGCCGTGCCGCCCGCCCCGCCCCACTGGTCCACGCCCAGCGCACCCACCACGGTGAGCGCGAAGAACGCGCCCAGCATGCAGAGGTCGCCGTGCGCGAAGTTGATCAGCTCGATGATGCCGTACACCATCGTGTAGCCGATGGCGATCAGCGCGATGATCATCCCGTTGGAGAGCCCGGTCACCAGCTGCTGGCCGAACACCTCCCAGGACGAGAGGGCCCCGTCGTGCGCGAAGGCCGCAACGCTGTCCGCCCGCGAGAGCGCACAGGTCGCCAGCATCTCCACAGCCGCAACGGCTCGGACCATCACTTGGCCTTCGCCGCCCCGCCGACCACGGCCTTGAGGAACGAGAAGTCGCCGTCCTTGATGGTGTTGACGCTCATCGTCTTGTTGGTGGTGTCGCCGTTCTCGTCGAAGCTCCAGGTGCCGAGGGCACCCGTGAAGTCCTTGGTGGCGGCGACGGCCGCGAGCACGGAAGCGCGGTCCTTCTTGTCGGCGCGGTCGATGGCGTCAAGCAGCACGCGACCGGCCTCGTAGCCGTACACCGCGTAGGCCTCGGGGACCACGCCGTGCTTGGCCTTGTACTTCTTGACGAACTCCGCACCGAGGCCGGTGAGCTGATCGGACGGCAGGCCGCCGAAGGTGATGAAGACGCCGCCCTGCTCCTTGGTCACGTTGTCCTTGCCGGCGGCCTCGATGAACGCCTTCTCGAACGTGCCGTCCGGCGACATGAAGGGCACCTTGCAGCCGCCGGCGCGCAGGTCCTTGAGCACCTGCGCGGCGTTGGTCTGCGTGGTGCCGCCGAAGAAGACCGCATCCGGCGCCGCGGCGCGGATCTTGGTGACCAGCGAGCGGTAGTTCGAGGCCTTCGGATCGATGCCCTCAAAGCCCACCACCTCGACGCCCGTGGCGCCGGCGGTCTTCTTGAAGACGTCGGCGATGCCCTTGCCGTAGAGCTCGCGGTCATGCAGGATGAAGACCTTCTTCGCATTCAGGTCGTTGCGGCAGTACTCGCACGCCACGGCGCCCTGGATGTCGTCGGTGGGCACCACGCGGAAGTAGCCGATCTTGCCCGACGGGCGGTACACGGCGGGCTCGTTCGGCTCGCCGGTGCCGGGCTTGGTGAGGCCGGGGTACGTGTTGCCGGGGCTGACCATCACCAGGCCGGCCTTGTTGAGGAGCGGCATCGACACCTTCGCCGCGCCCGAGTTGTACGTGCCGATGTAGCCGATCACGGTCTCGTCGGCGATCGCCTTCTTGGCGTTCGAGCTCTCGACGGCCGGATCCCAGTTGCCCTTCTGCGGGCTGGCATCGTCCATGTCGTCGTACTCGATCGTGAAGCCGTCGACCGCGCCGCCGCGCTCCTCGATGGCCATCTTGATGCCGTTCACCATGCTCGTGGTCTGCGCGTTGGCGCTGCCGGTGCGCGGGAGGCTGCTGACGATCTTCAGCGTCTTCCCGGCGGAGTCCTGCGCGGGGGCGGCGGCCAGGAGGAATGCCGCGCCGATGAGCGCAGCGACGATGGATGCGGTCCGTCGGATCATGGCGCGGAATCATAGCGAACCATTCCCACATAAACGCCGGAGATCGTGGGCGGAAGGGCCCGTCTGCCGGGGCAACCGCTACGATCCGCCGATCACCCCGAAAGGAATCACTCACTCATGAAGAACCTCATTCCGGCCACCATCGTCCTCGCCTCGCTCTCGCTCGTCGCCCTGCCGGCCTGCGACTCCACCTCCAAGATGTCGCCCGAGGACCAGATGAAGCTCCTCAAGAACGACGCGGACAACACCGTCACGCGCTGCAAGGACAAGTTCCCATCCACCAAGGGCGAGTTCAGCAAGGCCTACGGCTACGCGGTCTATCCGTCCATCGGCAAGGGCGGCCTGATCGTCGGCGGCTTCCACGGCAACGGCCTCGTCTACGAGGGCGGCAAGCTGGTGGCCAAGAGCTCGGTCGGCGGCGGCACGATCGGTGCCCAGATCGGCGGCCAGGACTACTCGGAAGTCATCTTCTTCCAGGACAAGAGCGCGCTCGACCGCTTCAAGCGCGGCGAAGCGGCGTTCCAGGCGGGCGGCTCGGCCGTCGCGGCAGGCGCCGGCGCCAGCGCTGCGGTCGACTACAAGGACGGCGTGGCCGTGTTCGCCTTCGGCGCCGAGGGCCTGATGCTCGAGGGCGTCATCGGTGGCCAGACCTTCAGCTTCGAACCGATCAAGTGACGGCCGCGGCGCATGCGCCGCACCGCCCGCGATCGATCATCCCCGGATGAACCCCAGCACGACCTCGGCCGCCTCGCGGCCGGGGTCGTGTCCTTCGAAGCGGCGCGTCACCGCGTCCAGCTCGCGCGCCACGCGTGCGCGCGCCGCCGGGTCATCGAGGAACGGTTCGAGCGCGCGCACCACCGGGCCGATTCCGCCTGCATAGGGCACGAATTCCGGCACGATCCGGCGCCCGGCCACGATGTTCGGGAGGAGGCGATCCGGCGTCAGGAGCACCACCGTGCCGCCCACCACCTTGATGCGACCGGTCCAGTAGACGGCCACCATCGGCTTGCGCTGGTGCGCAAGGTCCAGGCTCACGGTGCCGCTCACGTTGAGCGCGCAATCGCACCACGCGATCGCGGCATCGGGATCGCTGTGCGCCACGTGCAGGTTCGCGGGCCACGCCGCACCGCGCGCCGCAGCGCGCACGAGCGGCACCAGCGCCTCGTTGGCGGCCATCACCACGCCCGCCAGGCCGGGGCGCGTGCGCGAGACCGCGCGGAACACCTCGAGCATGCGCGGCATGTTCGCGCGCACCTCGCTGCTGCGGCTTCCGGGAAGGAGAAGGAGCTTCGGCGAACCCTGCGGGAACGCGGCCGCGCGCACCGCGGCATCGGCGCCGACGGGCTCGCCGAGCACCGGGTGCCCGATGAAGTGCGCACGCACGCCGCGCTCGCGGAACCACGCTTCCTCGAAGGGAAGCAGGCAGAGGATGGCATCGCTCGTGCGCCGCCACTTGCGGATGCGCCACGGCGCCCACGCCCAGAGCTGCGGCGCCACCAGGTTCACCACGCGCGAGCCGCCCGCGGTGCCGCGACCGTGCTGCTTCATCCACGTGGCGATGTGCCAGTTGGCCGCCGGGCTGTCCACGGGAACGTGCACGTCCACGGGGTTCTTCGCGGCCCACGCGCGGATGTTCGCCACGATGCACCGCACTTCCTGGATCTTCTTCAGGCCCACGAGCGTCATCGCGCCGTCGCGCGCGGTCTCGCCGGCCATCTCGCACCCGGCCTCGCGCATGCGCGGGCCGCCCCACCCCACCACGCGCACGTCCGGCGCCATGGCCCGCAGCGCGCGCACCAGCGGCGCGGCGTGGGCATCGCCGGAGGGCTCGAATGCGGTGACGAGGACGAGGGGCACGGGGCGGAGGATAGGGAAATCGGTGCGAGGAACGCCTGTCCCCCGGGTGGGGTGGGTTGATTGAAGTTCGACCGCGCCCGTTCGCTGCGCGCGAGGGGGCTTCGACGTTCGGCCGCGCGCTTTCGCTGCGCGCGGGATCCTTGAAGTTCGACCGCGCCCTTTCGCTGCGCGCGGGGAGCTCCCGTCCGGCCGGACGTCCTCTCTCCACCAGGTTTCGTTCGGACTCCACGACGACGAGCTCGGCACGTGGCACGACCCGAGGTGCAATCGGTGGGTTGGCGCGTGCCTCGCCGGCGTCGAGGCCGCCGGCGCGGGACTCCCCGTGCTCGCTGCAGGGCGCTCGCCGACCGTCAATCGCCGCAAATCACCGCAAAGCACCGCATCTCCCCGCTTTCCGTATCCTGCGCCTCCCCAACGGGAACCACCATGCTCAAGCGCACGCACACCTGCGGACAGCCCCGGATTGCCGACGCCGGCAAGACCATCGCCCTCAACGGATGGGTGAACACCTACCGCGACCAGGGTCGCGGCCTGCTGTTCATCGACCTGCGCGACCGCGATGGCCTGTGCCAGGTGGTGTTCGACCTCGAGGGCGGCCACCCGAACGTGGTGAACGCCGCGCGCGCGCTCCGTCGCGAGGACGTCATCGGCGTCCGCGGCACGCTGCGCAAGCGCGCGGGCGATGCGAACCCCAAGCTCCACACCGGCGAGGTGGAACTGGTCGCCGAGGAACTCGAGATCTTCAACAAGGCCGAGAACCCCCCGATCCTCCCCGACGAGCACGAGGCGGAGAAGATCGGCGAGGAGACGCGCCTCAAGTACCGCTACATCGACCTGCGCCGCCCGCGCATGCAGCACATCCTGCGCACGCGCAGCAAGGTCACGAAGCTGGCGCGCGACTACTTCGCGGCGAACGGCTTCGCCGAGATCGAGACGCCGCTCCTCATCAAGAGCACGCCCGAGGGCGCACGCGACTTCATCGTGCCGGCGCGCCTGCACCAGGGCATGTGGTACGCCCTGCCCCAGAGCCCGCAGCTCTTCAAGCAGATCCTCATGGTGGCCGGCTTCGATCGCTACATCCAGATCTGCAAGTGCCTGCGCGACGAGGACCCGCGCGCCGACCGCCAGGCGGAATTCAGCCAGATCGACCTGGAAATGAGCTTCTGCGACCGCGAGGACGTCATGACCATGATGGGCGGCTTCGCGCACGCCGTGTGGCATGACATCCTCGGCTACGACATCGGGCAGATCCAGCGCATGACCTGGCAGGAGGCGATGGACCGCTTCGGCATCGACCGCCCCGATCTGCGCAACCCGCTCGAGATCCGCGACATCTCCGACATCGTCAAGGGCAGCGAGTTCCAGGTGTTCCAGCAGGCGCTCGCCAAGAGCCGCGCCGGCCGCAACGGCTGCGTGAAGGCCATCCGCGTCCCCGGCGGCGCCGAGAAGCTCACGCGCAAGCTCACCGACGGCTACACGGAATTCGTCAAGCAGTTCAAGACGGGCGGCGTGGCCGTGGCCAAGTTCACGGCCACCGGCTTCGACACCGGCGTGGCGAAGCACCTCGAGCCGTTCAAGGACGCACTGGTGGCGCGCCTCGGCCTGCAGGCCGGTGACAGCGTGCTCATCGTGGCTGACTTCTGGGACACCGCCACGAAGGCGCTCGGCGAGCTCCGCCTCAAGGTGGGCCGCGACCTCGGCCTGGTGGACGAGAAGGAATGGAAGTTCCTCTGGGTTGTCGACTTCCCGATGTTCGACTGGGACGACGAAGGCAAGCGCTGGGTGGCCATGCACCATCCCTTCACGAGCCCCAATCCCGACCAGTTCGATTTCCTCGAATCGAACCCCGGCGGCTGCCTGAGCGCGGGCTACGACCTGGTGGTGAACGGCAGCGAGATCGCCGGCGGCTCCATCCGCATCCACCGCATGGACGTGCAGGAGAAGGTCTTCAAGCTCATCGGCCTCACGCAGGAGGACGCGGAGCTGAAGTTCGGCTTCCTGCTGAGCGCCCTGCGCCACGGCGCCCCGCCGCACGGCGGCATCGCCTTCGGCCTCGACCGCCTGGTGATGCACCTCGTCGGCACCGACAACATCCGCGACGTGATCGCGTTCCCGAAGACGCAGTCCGGCGGCGACCTCATGATCGACGCCCCCGGCCCGATCGACGAGCAGCAGATCACGGACTGCGGGATGAAGGTCACGCTGATCGAGAAGTAAATCGGTCCCGTTCGCTCCGCGACGGGCCGCACGAACGACGCCTTCGACGCCGGCGCTCAGGGAGTCCGCGCAACACGGAAACCGATGAACTCGAACGTCCACCCCGGGTCCGCGTTGCCGCGGAAGGACGAGCGCACCGCCGATTCGCCGAGGTAGGAGCCGCCGCGGGTCACGCGTGAGGCCCCGAAGATCGAGCCCGTCGGGTCCGTCACGGCGCCCGCGGGGTAGTCGCCGGCCCCATCGTTCACAAACTCCATCACGTTGCCCAGCATGTCGCGGAAGCCGAAGGCGTTCGGCGCCTTGCCGCCAACGGCGTGGGTGCGGTTGCCTGAATTCGGGGCATACCAGGCGAGCGTCCCCAACGTGCCATCATCGGTCGATCCGTTGTAGAACGGCGTCGTCGTTCCCGCGCGGCACGCGTATTCCCACTCCGCTTCCGTGGGAAGGCGCATGCCGGTCGCCGAGCAGAAGCCCTGGATCGTGTTCCAGCTCACCTGCTCGACGGGGCGGCTCGGCGAGTCGGGGAAGCCTTGGAAGCCCGACGGGTTCGACCCCATCCGAGCCTGCCACTGCGCCTGCGTCACTTCGTCGCGCCCGAGGTAGAACGCCTTCGTCAGCGTCACCTCGTGAACGGGCAATTCCTCGCCATAGCACACGAACGCGTCCGAGCCCATGATGCAGCCCATCTGGAATGTTCCCGGCGGCACCAGGAGCATCTCGATCTGCGTCGCCGTGTCGAGCACGCGCCAGGCAAGGCCGGTGGACACGATCGCCGCACGCAGAGCCGGGTCGGTCACCACCGCCGGGTCGGGCTGCGCGTCGACCAGCGTGGCCCACACCGGCACCACGGGTGCCGGGCAGCCGCCCCAATTCGAAAGCAAGAAGCCAAGATCGGCACCGTTGACCTCGCCGTTGCCGTCCAGGTCGCACGCGACCGAGTTCGGGTCCGCGGTCACCGGCCCCCAGTTCGAGAGCAGAGCGCCAAGGTCCGCGCCGTTCACGATGCCATCGGCATCGACGTCTCCGGCGCACGATTGCGCCGCGCCGGACGCGAATGAGGTCAGCGAGAGGAACGCAGCGAGCACGACCGGGGAACGATGCGGAAGTTTCATGATTTGAGTGTAGCGAGGTCGTGGTGGACGGTAAGCGGGTGCGACGCAACGGGACGGGGCTTCACGGGGACCTCGCCGCACCGGAGCACCGGCGGCCCGATCGACCCGAAGCAGATCCCGGACTGCGGGATCAAGGTGACGCTGATCGAGAAGAAGTAACAAATTGGTGTCGTATGCATCTGGCACCTATTTCCTAGGAAATAGGTGCCAGATGCATACGACACCTATTTAATCCGGCGCGATTCGCGTCATCACCCGCGCTGCGCCCATGTCGCCCCACACGTTCACCGTCGTGCGGCACATGTCGAGCAGGCGGTCCACGCCGATCACGATGCCCATCGCGCCCACCGGCAGCTTCTCGCTGCCGAGCGAGGCGTTGACGGCGGTGATCACGATCACCATCGTCACCAGGCCCGCGCTCGGGATGCCGGCCGCGCCCACCGCCGCGAGCGTCGCGGTGGCCACCACCACGGCCAGCTCGCCGAAGCTCAGCTGCACGCCGTAGAGCTGGAAGAGGAACACCACCGCCACCGCCTCGTAGAGCGCGGTGCCGTCCATGTTGAGCGTGGCCCCCAGCGGCGCGCAGAATCGCGTGGCGCGCTGCGAGCATCCGCCCTCGGTCTCGCAGACGCGGATGGTCACCGGAAGCGTCGCGCTCGAGCTCGCCGTGGCGAACGCCGTCGCCAGCGCCTCGCGCATGTTCCACATGAATCGATACGGGTTGCCCCCGCCGAGCACCGCCTGGAACACGGGCAGCACGATGAACATGTGGATCACCAGCCCGCCGATCACCACGGACATGTACAGCCCGAGCGGCCCCAACAATTGCACCAGCCCCACCTTGCCGACGCTCGCGCTCACCAGGAGGAACGCGCCCACCGGGATGATCCAGAGCACCCAGCCCACCGCGCGCAGGAGCGCCTCGTTGATGCCGTTGAGGACGCGCACCGCCGGATCGCCCACGTCGCCGGACAGGGCAAGCGCAACGCCCAGCACGATCGCAAACATGATCATCCCGAGCGGCTGGCCCTCGGCCATGGCCGCGAACGGGTTCGAAGGCAGCATCTGCCGCGCAATCTGGAGCCACGCGTACGTCAGCCCCTGCCCGCCCTCGCTCGCGGCCTGCGTCAACTTCGGCGCCGCCTCGAAGCGCTCGATGCCCGAGGACTTGAGCGCACTCACGTCTTGCGGCGAGAGCCCGAGCCCCGGACCCACCAGCGTGACGAGCGTCGCTCCCAGCGCGGCCGCCACCAGCATGGTTGCCAGGAAGTACGCGCTGGTCGAGATGCCCAGCCGCCCAAGCCGCGAAGGATCGCCCAGCGACGTGATGCCCGCCACCACGCTCGTGAAGATCAACGGCAGCACCAGCATCATGAGCGGCCGGACCAGCATCAGGTCGCCGGCCACGGAGAACCCGGATACCACGCCCATGGCGCCCTGCCGATGCAGCACCTCGCCCACGAACATGCCCAGGATCAGCGCCCCGATCGAGCCGGTGGCAACCCAGCGTTCCTTTGCGCCGAGCGTGCCGGGCATCAGTGGATGCCCTGCTCCGCCAGCCAGCGCTCGCAGTCGATGGCGGCCTGGCAGCCCATGCCGGCTGCCGAGATCGCCTGACGGTAGACCTGGTCGGCCACGTCGCCCGCGGCGAAGACGCCGGGGATGTTCGTGAACGAGCTGCGCGTCTTGAGCGCAACGTAGCCCTTCTCGTCGAACTCGATGCCCGCGCCCTGCAGGAACTTGGTGGCAGGCGAATGCCCGATGGCGATGAAGAAGCCCTTCACGTCCAGCCGCCGCGTGGCACCGGTGTTCACGTCCTTCACCACGACCGCCTCCAGGCGATCCTGGCCGACGATGTCCTCCACCGCGCTGTTCCACACCATCTCAACCTTGGGGCTGCCGAGGACGCGGTCCTGCATGCTCTTGCTCGCGCGCAGCGTGTCGCGGCGATGGATCACGTAGACCTTGCTGGCGAACTTGGTGAGGTAGCTCGCCTCCTCCATCGCGGTGTCGCCACCGCCCACCACCGCGAGCGGCTGGTTGCGATAGGCCGGCAGCGCGCCGTCGCACACGGCGCAGGCGCTGACGCCGCCGCCGTTCATCGCCAGGCGCAGCTCGTTGGGGTGCCCCAGCCAGTTGGCGGTGGCGCCGGTCGAGATGATCACGCTCTCCGCATGGATCACCTTGCCGTCGGAATCGGTGAGCGTGAACGGCCGCGAGCCGAATTCGCACTTGTCGATGTTGGCATCCATCACGCGCGTGCCGAAGCGCTCGGCCTGCTCGCGGAACTTGGCCATCATCTCGGGGCCGGTGACGCCGTGCGGGAAGCCGGGGTAGTTCTCCACCTCGGTGGTGAGCATCAGCTGGCCACCCGGAAGCACCGGCGCGGGGTTCGTGGACGGAACGCCCACGTACACCACGGGGTTCAGGTTGGCGCGCGCGGCGTAGATGGCCGCGGTCCAGCCGGCGGGGCCGCTGCCGATGATCACCACTTTCTCTGCGGTCGAATGTGACATGCGTTTCCTGTCAGCGTGGGGGTTGTGGAGTCACTTGCCGCCGGAGGCGCGGCTCAGCGCGCGCAGCGCGGGCCATGCAACGAAGTCGCCGGCAAGTCCGTCGTTGGTGCCCTTCTTGGCGCCGCCGTCTTCCTTGTCGACACCGCGCGCGTAAAGAATGCCGCCCGAGACCTGCAGACGGCCGAAGTCCGTCTCGATGGCGCGCGGCGACGATGCGTTCTCGTACTGCCAGCGACCGTCGGTGGGGTCCCACGGATCCTTGTCGAAGCGCTTGATGGTGTACTGCGTGTACGTGCGGTCGAGGCCCGCGGGCCAGCTGCCCGCGTCGCGGTACGCGGCCACCAGGCCGAAGGTGAGCACGGTGCCGTTGAGCTCGGCGTTCAGGCGCTGGCGAAGCGCGAAGACGCGGTCGATGTCGTTGACCATCGCCAGCACCATCGCGTAGCGCATCTTGTTGGTGCGGCTGATCACCGTGGGGTTGTCGAGCAGGGTGTCGTAGTACCGCACGCGCCAACGGCGCCACCAGTCGTCGTAGATGCTGGTGAGGCGCGCACGGGTCGCATCGAGCGAGCCGTGCACGTCGGCGATCTCCGTCCAGCGGCGCGCGGCGCCGAACGCGGAGAGCGGTTCCTTGCGGGCCTGCAGCGCACCCATGGTGGCCGCGAACTTGGCCGTATCCGGCTGGCCCTGCGCGTCGAAGAGCTGCATGATCAGCGCTTCCGCGAGCACGCGGTCACCCTCGGGCATCTCCAGCCGGCGCAGGCGCTCGCCGTCGGTGGGACGGATGAACGCGTAGCCCGCCAGCGCAAGCTTCTTCGCCACCGGCGCGGGGACGTCCGCCAGGAACGTCTGCAGCACGTCGCGCTGCACCGACGCCATGTCGCACATCGCCTCCATGGCGAAGAGCTTCTCCTCGAGGAGGTGCTGGTCGGCCACCTGGCGCAGGACGCGCAGGGTTGCCAGGCCCAGGTCGAAGGCCTCCTGGAACTTCTTCTCGCCGCCGAGGCGGTACATCTCGGCCACCACGAATGCCTCGATGGTGGCCAGGGGCTTCAGGTAGGAGACGTCGGCCACGTAGACATCGAGGCCATCGCCGATCCCGACGAAGGCGCCCTTCTCCACGTACACCGGCGGCACGCTCGCGCGGCCGTACGGCAGGGCAAACGCCACCGCCTGCTGCGAGTCCATGATGGCCTTCGCCATGGCGCCATTGGCCGCGGCCCATTCCTTCACCTTGGACCAGTCGGTCATCCCCGGCCAGATGGTCAGTGCGTTGAAGTCCTTGCCCACCTTCGCCGGCGGGGCGGTCATGGCGACGTAGGCGTCGAAGAGCGTCTTCCAGCTCTTGCTCTTCTCCTGGATCACCTTGGCGGGCGCGTTGAGGGCATCGACGGCCTTCGGGTCGTCGGCACGAACGCTCGGGCAGGCCAGGAAGGCGGCGGCGAGGACGGCAAGGGCGAGGACGCGTGCGGGGCGCATGCGGGCAGGTCTCCGAATGGTCGACGATCCGATCCCGGGCAACCGCACCGGGACGGGGGTCGGAGGGTAGCAGAAACTCGGCTAGACTCGATCGCTTACCTCGCCCCGCAGCCCTCCGCCACGCAGCAGCCGCCATGAACGACGCCCCTTCGCCCTGCAACGTCCTCCTCCTCGGCACCGGTGGGCGCGAGCACGCCATCGCGTGGAAGCTCCGCCAGTCGCCGCGCCTCGGGACGCTCTGGGTGCAGCCCGACGCCAACGCCGGACTGCTCGCGCTCGGCCGCCCCTGCGACGCACCGCTCACGGTGCGCGAGCGCTTCTTCCTGAAGAGCTGGATCGAGAAGAACGAGATCGACCTGGTGATCGTCGGCCCCGAAGGACCGCTCTCCGAGGGAATCGTGGACGACCTCGCGGGCACGCGCTGCCGCGTCTTCGGCCCGACGCGCGATGGTGCACGGCTCGAGTTCGACAAGTCCTTCGCCAAGGGAGTGATGAAGCAGGCAAGCGTCCCCACGGCCGATGGACGCAGCTTTTCCAACCACGAACAGGCCCGCGCCTACGTGGAAGCGCGCGATGTGCCGCTCGTGATCAAGGCCACCGGCCTCTGTGCCGGCAAGGGCGTGGTGGTCTGCTCCGACAAGGAAGAAGCCTGCGCCGCGCTCGACCGGATCATGCGATCGCGCGAGTTCGGCGATGCCGGTGCATCCGTGGTGGTGGAAGAACGCCTCAGCGGCCAGGAGATGAGCGTCCTGGCGCTCGTCGACGGCCGCACCATCACCGTGCTCGATCCCTGCCAGGACCACAAGCAGGTGGGCGAAGGTGACGTCGGCCCGAACACCGGCGGCATGGGCTCCTACTGCCCCACCCCGCTTGCCACCGACGCACTCATGGAGGAGATCAGCCGCGAAGTGCTGGTCCCCACGGTGGACGCGCTGCGCCGTGACGGCATCGAGTTCCGCGGCGTGCTCTACGCCGGCATGATGCTCACGCCGGGCGGACCGAAGGTGCTCGAATTCAACACCCGCTTCGGCGATCCCGAGACGCAGCCGCTCATGGCGCGCCTCCAGGGCGACCTGGTGGACATCCTCTGGAAGACGGCCGGTGGCGAGCTCGACGGCGCACAGCTCTCGTTCGACCCGCGCGCCGCGTGCTGCGTGGTGGTCTGCAGCGAGGGCTACCCCGGCAAGGTTCGCACCGGCCAGGTCATCGAAGGCGTGGAAACCGCGGACTCAGTGGCCGGTCCCGGCGAGGAAGTGGTGATTTTCCACGCCGGCACCTCCCGTGATTCCTCCGGAGCCCTGGTGACGACGGGGGGCCGGGTATTCGGAGTGACCGCGCTGGCGGCCGATCTCGGTCGTGCGCAGGCGCTGGCGAATGCCGCGGCAGCCCGAATCCGGTTTCCCGGCGCGTTCTTCCGCCGGGATATCGGGCACCGCGTGCTCGGCGCCACCAGCCAGCAGGGCGGCGCCACCAGCCAGCAGGGCGGCGCCACCCGCCGGCAGGGCGGCGCCGCGGCCGCCCGCGGCTGATGCGACGGGCCGTCGAGCCCCGGAAGCACGTAAATGGAGGTTCCGTCGCCTTGCCCCTGCATCAGGGGGCGTGTAACTTGCGTACGGACTGTTTGACGAGCCAACGGAGGTGCCTCCGTCGGCTCGATCAATCATTTTCAGATACAGCCCGCGCGAAGGATCGCCGGGCGGAGACTTGATCCATGCTGACCCGTCTTGCCTCGGCAGTCTGTGCCACCGGCCTCGTCGCCCTCCTCCTCGCTGCTGCCCCGATCGCGCCTGAGCGCGCTGGCAAGGCGACCGATGCGGGCCTCGGCGTCAACGCCACGCCTGTCGTCGACACAACCCTCGGCACGACTTCAACCGCACCGCGCGGCGGCGACCTCGCCCCCCGCCAGCTCTGGGCCAAGCGCGCCACCGCCAAGATCCAGCTGCCCGTCGACCCGGTCACCCACCGTCCGCAGTGGAACGGCAAGCTCGGCGTCAAGTTCCGCGACGACCTCAAGGTCCGCGCCGACATGATCCCCACCGACTCCGTGCGCGATGCGAACGGCATGCCGGTCCCGGCGGTCAGCGAGATCCTGCGCAAGGTCGGCGGCACCATCCACCAGATGCTGCGCCGCTCCCCCGAGGAGCTCCGTGCACTCGAACTCCGCGCCGAGCGCAAGTCCGGCCGCGCCCAGCCCGACCTCGCGGGCATGACCTACGTCGATGTCTCCCCGGACCACCTGCTGGAGACCGCGCGCGCGTTCAATGACCTCGACATCGTCGAGTGGATCGTGATCGAGCGCAACCCGGTGCTCCACGGCGGCGGCACCAACCAGGCGCAGCAGGACGGCTGCGGCGCCAACGGCCCCGGCGACGGCACGGGCATCACCAACTGCTACACCACCTCGCCCAATTCGCGCTGCTCCTCGCTGGGCGGCGGCAACGGCTGCAACAATCCCACCGGCTGCGCGAATCCCGACGGCTCCACGCCGAACTGCCGCTACGGCTGCAACAACACCGCCTGCTGCGAAGCGGTCGGCGCGTTCCTCCCCGGCTGCAATGACATCGAGAGCGGCCAGGGCTGGGACGCATTGTGCGCCACCTACGCGAACATCGTCTGCACGGGCAATGTCTATGACAGCGTGCCCGCCACTGCAGGCGGCGGCGGCCCCACGGGTCCGTCGACCCCGGGCAGCTACAAGTTCGACCCGTGCTTCGCGATGCGTGGCCCGGTGCAGTTCCAGAACAACCCGGCGACCGGCGCTGTCCCCGGACTCCGCATCCAGGGACAGCTCGTTGTTCCGAACGTGACCACCACCCCGGCCGGCGAGCTGCAGGTGCCGAGCCAGCTCCTGTCGTACCAGCTTGATGCCGGCGGCAACGTCGTCTTCGACAATGCGAACGGCGGACAGGACCCGACCAATACCGTCCTCGCGGTTCCGTACCCGAATGGCCAGGTGAGCGACGAGGGCGATGCCTTGACGGGCGTGCCGCAGGCCGCACAGGGCGATCCGAGCCTCGAAGGCGCATACCTCTCCATCAGCGCCGGCTGCTTCACCAACCACACCTACGGTGGCTGCAGCCAGGTCACCTGCTGCGTCTACGTCTGCCGCAACGACCCGTTCTGCTGCGTCGTCGAATGGGACGACAGCTGCGTGACCCGCGCCCAGGACCTCAGCACCCAGGAAGGTCCCGGCGGGCCCAATGACACGCCGTGCACCCCGCAGACCCTGCCGGGCGGATGCACGGCCGGTGGAGCTCCGACCGGAGCGTTCCCGAACTGCACCACCAGCACCACCCCGAACATGAGCGCGGGCGTCGAGAAGACCGTCACCGGTGCCGACACCAACAAGCTCCGCGGCTTCCAGACGTACATCAAGGCAGAAGCCATCCTTGGCCCCTTCGACACCCTGCCCGCCGGCGTGACCTACCCGGTCGAGCTGCCCACCAGCAATTCCGACACCTTCCCGGATCCTCGGCGCATCGACCCCGCGTCGAATCTGGGAACGCTCGCGATGCTGAACAGCACGTTCCGCGGCGGCGGCCTGGACCTGGCTGGCTTCGAGCAGCTCGCCAGCAACCTCCTGCAGGCCCCCCGGACCGCCGACAATTCCTGCCACGGCGAGGGAATCACCGTCGCCGTCATCGAGCCGTCGGCCTACCTCGGCCACGAGGAGCTCGTCGGACAGGTGACCGGCGAGTCCGGACAGACCCAGCTCCTGGTCATCGCGGACCCGCTTGACCCGAACCACGGAACCGCAGTGCTCGGAATCATCGGCGCGAAGAAGACCGGCAACGCCGCCGGTACCGGCGAGATCGGCATCCGCGGCATCGCCTACGGATGCACGATGCGCTTCTACCCGACGGTCAGCCGCGAAGAAGGCCAGCGCCTCAGCAACGCCATCACGAACGCGCTCATCGACCTCGAGGAGGGCGACATCATCAACATGGCGGTCGGCCTCGGCGGTTCGAGCGGCGACGGCGGCACGGGCTCGGGCGACACCATCCTGGTCGACCCGTCCGTCTTCACGCTGGTTCGCCTCGGCAGCGACGTGGGCATCATCACGATCGTCTCCGCGGGCAACGATGCAGCCCCCGTGAACACGTCTCCCGCGGATCCCGACGGCGGTGCGGGCGCGGGCGATTCCGGCGCAATCGTGGTCGGCGCCTGCTGGCCCGGCTACCAGGTGGGCCAGCTTTCCGAGACCACCACGGTCCCCGGACCGTATCCCGGCAACAACTACTGCCGCCTGAATTTCTCCAACTTCTCCAGCACCACCGGCACGGTCAACCTCTCCGGCTGGGGCACCGGCGTCACCACGCTGGGCTACGGCGACCTCTGGAACGGCAAGAACATCGCACCGGACAGCGATGAACTGCAGTCCAACAAGCTCCGCAGCTACACCGCGCTCTTCAACGGCACCAGCGCATCGAGCGCGATGATCACCGGCTGGGCAGCCTGCGTCCAGAGCTTCTCGGTGGCATACTGGGGAACTGCCCTCAGCGCCGATGACCTCCGCACGTCACTCAGCCGCTACGACCTGGCGTTCCGCAACGTGTATCCCCAGTGCGGTCTCAGCTACAGCTCCCCGCAGTTCCCCGGCTACCCCGAGAACGGCAACCCGAGCGTCGGCGACATCGAGGTCGGCGGCGAGCAGGCGCAGATCGGCGGCTTCCCCAACACCCGCAACACCGCGTCCTACGTGGTATCCAACACCTTCGGTGGCACCCCGGTGTTCCTGAACGTGATCACCGGAACACTGCAATCCGGCACCAGCTTCTCGCTCCGCGAGGCCGATGGTGCCGCCGTGGTCGTCAAGTCCGTCAAGAGGCGCGCAGGTACGCGAGCGCAGGGCTACGGAACGCAGCTCTTCTACCCGCTGAACGGCGAGACCACGGACATCCAGCTCCAGCTGGTTGCCCCGCAGGCCCCGCAGGCCGTCATCAACATCTCGTTGGCGACGCTCTCGCGGACCTCGTGGAGCCTGCCGGTGGTCGAGGTGATCTACTTCTACAACTGGAAGCAGCGTCGCTGGACGGGCGCCGGCAGCGTCACGATCTCGCAGGCCGGCACGCCGGGTGGCTTCATCGTCCCGGGAAACCCCCAGGACTACGCGATCGCCAATTCCTCGGGCGGCACCACGGTGTATGCGCGCGTCTACACCTGCGGCCTCGGCAGCACCGGCTACAGCGTGCTCCATGACCTGCTGCGACTCGCAGTGGACGTGGACATCTTCAACCCGGGCGGCTGATTCCGGGCGGTTCATCCTGCTTCTCCAAAGCCCCCGGCCCTGCGGCCGGGGGCTTTCTTTTGGCAGTCTCTCCGTGCGGTGACCTGTCGACCTGCCTACAGTTTGCCCGTGCCACCGCGCTCGCCCGCACCCCCTGCTCCCGCGAACGGATCCCCAGCGGACCCGGTGGCAGAAGCACGGCGCCTCTTCATCGAACGCTGGGCGCAGATGGCAGCCCACTGGGGCGTACCCCGCAGCATGGCGGAAGTCCATGCGCTCCTCTTCGTGGAAGGACGCCCCTTCAACACCGACGAACTGATGGCCCGCCTGGGCATCAGCCGCGGCAACGCCTCCATGACGGTCCGGACGCTCGTGGAATGGGGCATCGTCACGAAGTCGCACCGAGGCGAGGACCGCCGCGACTACTACCAGGCCGAGCAGGACGTGCTGACGCTCTTTGCCACCGTGATCCGCGTGCGCAAGCGTCGCGAGGTGGACCCGCTGCTGGCGCTGGTGACCGATTGCCGTGCCGCCGTCTCACGCATCCCGCGCAACGGCGAGGACCATGATGCGGAGCGACACGCCGCCGACCTCGACCGCAAACTCGATGACATCGATGGGTTCGTGCGGACCGTCGATTCACTCGCCGAGCACTACCTCCACGCGGAGCGCCAGAGCATCGGACAGCTGTTCGCCGCACTCGAGGCCATGCGATGACCATCGCTCCCCCTGCACGTTCCGTGAGTGCGCCATCGCCGCGTACCGCACTCGCACGCATCGAGATCGCGTGGACCGCCAGCGCCGGCGTGCTGCAAGGCAAGAGCTGCTACGCGAGCGCTGCGCTGCACCTTGAATGCGAATGGCCTGCCGCTGCCGCGCACCCGTACGCCACGTGCAGCGCCACCATCGATCGCGCGGGCGTCCGAACCC